>JAUVHU010000080.1 GCA_030593145.1 Desulfobacteraceae bacterium | reverse complement strand
ATAGCTTATCGAATTCGTCTTTGTTCAAATAATACAGGTTCATAGAAATTTCTATCTGGGTTTGCAATTCATATAGAGAACCTGTTGCAATTCGCAGGAAACGAAGATACTCATTAGTCGAATTTCGGCCATAACCTTCCGGCCTGCAAATCTCTATATGTTTTTATTTTTCTTTGTGCCACTGTGCCTTTGCCCCTCTGTGCCTTTGTGGCTGGACTTTTACACCTTCATTCCCTGCCAAGAATCCCTTCTTTCAAGTGTGTTTCTGATAAGTGTAAGCGTCTCTCCCTTTTTAAGAGACCATTCAGGCGCAACAAGCTCTTTTGGATGAGGATCTCCGGTTAAACGCTGAATAATCATATCCTGCGGGATAAGTTCCAGAAAATCACATACAAGATCTACATATTCCCCTTGCTCAAGGCATCTGTATCTACCCTGCTGGTACAGCTTTTCAAGCTCTGTTCCTTTTACTACATACAAAAGATGAATCTTTATACCATCAATTTTCATTTTCGCAACAGCTTTTGCGGTTTCAAGCATATCGCTTCTTTTTTCATCAGGAAGCCCTAAAATAACATGCGCGCATACTTTTATACCCCTGTTTTTTGTTGCATCCACTGCTTTTTGAAAACATTTAAAGTCATGCCCTCTGTTTATTATGGAAAGTGTTGAATCATGGACAGACTGCATCCCGTATTCGATCCAGACAAGATGGTTTTCCGCATAGCCCTGCAAAAGCTTCAAAACAGGTTCATCCACACAATCCGGCCTCGTGCCGATTGAAAGACCAACCACATCTTCAACCGCAAGCGCCTCCTCATAAAGACTTTTGAGCTTATCGATTGGAGCATACGTGTTTGAAAACGACTGGAAATATGCTATAAATTTTTTTGCTTTGTATCGCTTTAAAAGCCTTGTTTTTCCATCCATAAGCTGGTCTGTAATTGAAAGCCCTTTTGCATGGGCGCCTGTTCCCGACCCACGGGCATTGCAAAATATGCACCCTTTTTCTGAAATAGTGCCATCCCTGTTTGGGCAGGAAAACCCGGCATCTATAGATATTTTTTGGACCCTGCATCCAAAAATCGATCTTAAATACCCGTTTAAATCATTATATCTTTTTTCCATAGTAAACATTCCCCTGCTTGACCTGAGTGTAAAGCGGTTATATACATTTACAGGGCTTGCTATCAAGCTTCTATTTTTGTAAATCAATAACCTCTGGCAAAATTACATAGCATCCGTTTTCCAAACGAGCGGAGCGAGATCATTATTCGATATTCGATGTTGGACGTTCGACCTGCCGCGACAGGGCGCGAGCACGGCGGGTGTTGGACGTTCATCTTTTAACATTATGTCTATTTACCAAAAAAAATATGATATCATTGTTGTAGGCGCCGGTCATGCCGGATGCGAAGCTGCCCTTGCCTCTGCCAGAATGGGCTGTAAAACGCTGCTCATAGCCATCGATCTCGACAAGGTGGCTGCAATGCCGTGCAGCCCATCCATCGGAGGCATGGCAAAAGGTCAGCTTGTAAAAGAGATAGACGCTCTTGGCGGAGAAATGGCAAAGATCACAGATCAAACAGCCATACAGTACAAAACCCTTAATACAAAAAAAGGTCCTGCTGTTCAATCATCCAGAACACAAAATGACAAAATCCGTTATCATATAGCCATGAAGTCTGTTGTTGAAAGACAGGCAAACCTTGATCTTAAACAGACAATGGTTAAACAGATTGTTGTGGAAGGAAACAGGATTGCAGGCATTGAGGATCATACAGGATTCGGATACCAGGCAAAAACCGTTATCCTTGCCACAGGAACATTTTTATGCGGTTTGATCCATATCGGATTCAAATCAATAAAAGCCGGAAGAGCCGGCGAATTTGCCTCATACGATCTCCCTGCTCATCTCAAAGATCTTGGCTTTCAACTCGGAAGGATGAAAACAGGCACACCTCCAAGACTTAATAAAACAACTATCGATTTTTCAATGTTTGCCAAGCATGATTCAGAAGAAGATCCAACTCCTTTTTCCTTTTTTACAAAAAAGATCACAATGCCGCAGCTTCCAAGCTATATCGGGCACACAAACAAAAACAGCCATAAAATAGTGCAAGACAACCTTGAGCGCTCGGCCCTTCACAGCGGAATTATTAAAGGCATTCCCGCCAGGTACTGCCCATCATTAGAAGATAAAATCGTCAGGTTTGCCGACAAGGAAAGTCACCAGGTAATACTTGAACCAGAAGGCATCGACACAAATGAAATGTATGCCAGCGGACTTGGAAACAGCCTACCAATGGAAATTCAGATTCAGCTTGCAAGGTCTGTCAAGGGTCTTGAAGAAGTAGAGATCATACGCCCCGCATATGCCATTGAGTATGACTATGTAAATCCCATCCAGCTTAAGCATACCTTAGAGACAAAAAGAATTTCAGGACTGTTTATGGCAGGCCAGATTAACGGAACATCCGGTTATGAAGAGGCCGCTGCCCAGGGTATATGGGCCGGCATCAATGCCGCCTGCAAGGTACAGGCAAGACCCCCGTTTATTCTGGACAGGTCACAGGCTTACATGGCGGTTATGATAGATGACCTTGTGACAAGAGGCACACGTGAGCCATACCGGATGTTTACATCACGAGCGGAATACAGACTTATGCTCCGTGAAGATAACGCTGATTTACGGCTGATGGAAACAGGGCATGAACTGGGTCTGATCGATAATGATACATTGCATGATGTTAAAGAACGGAAAAAACAGATTGATAAAGAAATTCAAAGAATAAAAAGCGCTATTATAAAGCCTGAAGAAAAAACAAACGATTATTTATCAGGTAAAGACACAAAACCTGTTAACAACGGCATATACCTTGATCAACTTCTAAAAAGAGCGGAGCTTGATTACAATGCTGTTGAAACATTATCAAAAAGCCCGGATTATATCGACAAGAGGGTTGCCAAACAGGTTGAAATCGAAATTAAATATGAAGGATATATAAAAAGACAGCTTAAAGAGATTGATAAATTCAAAAATCTGGAAATGATGAAAATACCTGAAGCTTTTGATTTTAACAGTGTACACGGCCTTTCAAACGAACTAAAAGAAAAACTATCTTCAATCAGGCCAACTTCTCTGGGACAAACATCCCGCATAGACGGAATCACACCTGCCGCCATTTCCGTGCTTATGATTGCCATCAAAGCTTCAAAAAAAGTTAAACAATAAGTAATAGTTTTCTTGGCAATCTTTTTTATTTTTGGTATTTAAGCGGTCAACCGTATAATCACTTGTGCGTACAAATATGATCATTAAATATTCAGGAGGTTAAAATGATACGCATACCAACACACAGATCCCCAACACACCCTGGCGAGATGTTGTTGGAGGAATTTCTAAAGCCCATGAGCCTTACTCAAAGGGAGTTAGCAAACGCCATTCATGTTTCTTATCAGCGAATTAATGAAATCATAAATGGTCGCAGAGGAATAACACCCAGTACAGCTTTAAGACTTGCCAGGTTTTTCAGACTGTCAGCAGACTTTTGGATGAACCTTCAGCTCAGATGGGACCTTTATTTTGCAAAGCAATCCGAATCAATTGAGTTAAAAAATATCAAGCCGTTGCCAGTTCCAAAATCATATTCAAGTAACACCAGTGTCCAACCAGGTGCTTAACTCAGACGGCTAACACCGTGCGGTTTCGAGTGTTTTCATCCTCTGGCTGATTCATGGATTGTGTTTGATATTTCTGGAGACCAGCCTGTTATCCTTGATAAATCGGAGAGATAAGAATGAAAGAACACAACGACTATGCATCGTTAGGGCTAAAAGCCTTAAGGCGAGCCGCTGCAAAAGTCGCTGAAAATGCAAGAAAAAATAACTATAAAATTCCAGTATGGAAAAATGGGCGTATTGAATATGAAATTCCAGAAATAATCACCGAACAAGATACTGACCGCCAACAACGCGGCGGTTTTTCAAAGTAAGCGCCCCGCATAAAGTTCTGGGAGCTATACGGCAAAACAAGCGCATATTAAAAATAGAATACATTTTAGCCGTATTTCACACTTCAATATAACACAAGATGAATACTAATACGTTGTATTTGTTTATACTTTTTAACTTTGTTGCGGAAAACAACCGTAATTAACTACGGCTATGCATAAAATCAAATAAGGAACATTTATGGCAAGTAACTTTCAAGATGATGACAGAGAAAATGCGATGATAGACCTATTCAACCTTTATAAAAATGAAGATGAAGGTCGATCAGGCATAGATGCATTTCTTGACCTTAACGGGCAAGCAATACCTTTTGAGTTGAAAACTACCTCCCAAGGTTCAGTAACAACAGTAAGAGATTTCGGACAAGACCACATAGTAAAATGGAAAGATAAACATTGGTTAATTGGTTTCTTTCTAAAAGGGGAGAAATATTACAAATATGGTTCCCCTACGATGATGGAGGAATGGATCAAAAGCAAAGAGGAGTATATCGCTCCAGATTTCAAGTTGGCTAGCCTAGTTCCAGCAAAAATCAATTTGGAAGACATGTATGGTATTATAGGAAAAAAAGACGCATATACGTACAATGATGCAAAATCTATTCAAAAAATGCAGTACAAAAAAGAAAAATATATAAAATTACAAGATTTAGAATCAGGGTATAGCGCTGAAAGAATGCTCGAAATAGTTAAAGATCGAGCAGAATACTTGATAAAGAGAGGAAGCACCTTGAATAACCCACACATTCCTTTTAGTTATTTTGATGGATGGATTAAGATTACAGAAAATCATGCAGAACAATTACGTACTATGGTTGCAAGTTATTTTGAAGAAATCAGTTAGCCTAATTGGTTAATTGTTCAATGCCTTTAAAACATTTACAGCTACATTGTAAGCAACTGGAGGTGACACCGAGTTGCCAATTTGCCCAAGCACCTGGTATACCGCCCCTGCAAACTTCCATGTTTCAGGAAAACCTTGAATTAAGCCAACATCTTGAACAGAAAGTCTAAAATGCCCATTTTTTGCTGGAAATGCTGACGCTTTTAGTCTGTCTGCCTGAACGCCATTTGGCCATATTCCCATATCTCCCCAAGACTTTTGTCCCGCAGTGCTATTTAAAATGGAAGTTGTATTTCTCTTTCCTGTGAATGCGCTTCGGATAGTTGGAGCTAAATTATCAAATCCTATATCTGGTAATCCCAATGAGGCCCTAACACCTAAAACTCTAGGCAACTTTTCTTCAAACAAAGAATAATAGGTTTCGGGTGTATTGCCATTGCTAAAATGCTGTCGTAAGTGCGTTGGTTTGGGTACAGAAAAATTCTTCAGATTTTTTTTGTTTCTAAATCCTATAAAGAATATTCTTCTTCTAACTTGGGGTACTCCAAAATCAGCTGCATGTATCTCAAACTTGATAATTGAATATTCAGAAATCTGATTGGTTATATATTTTTTAACAAAACCTTCAAATTTAGGACTGAGTATTCCTGGTACGTTTTCAGCTACAAAAGCCTTTGGCTTTATTGTATTTACTGCTCGATTAAACTCGCCCCACATATTTCTTTCATCTTTCACCCCCTTTTGCTCTCCCGCTATAGAGAATGGTTGACATGGTGGGCCACCATGAATTACGTCAATTTCCCCTTGCAAGTGTTTCCAGTCAACTTGAGTAACATCACCCTCATCAGGACCACAATTGACTAACCACTCATGACGATTAAAAGTTAATGTTTTCTTGCATATGGGTATAAGTTCATATGAGGCTGTGTGTCGATATCCAGCTCTATCAAAACCTAAATCAAGGCCACCACCTCCACTAAATAGGCTTAAAGCGGTTAAGCCGTTGTCATTTAGTTGAGGCATAAATTGCCCCGGATCAAGCATGGGCGTATTTATTTCATGAATTCTCTTATGCAGACCATTTTGTGCGCCTAGCTTAGCTATACGCGATTCTTGAGAGATTTTTCTATATTCCTCTCTCTTCTCGTCTGTTATATCGTATTCTTTCCGAGCAATGTTCTTGTAAACTGAAGTGTTAGTATTCAAAGCAGTTTGTTCTATATTAAGGCTCATTTGTCACTCCCATCATCATGCTTTGCACTGGGCTGGTCATCAGGAGTTTCAAAAAGCGAAAGTTGTTTGGCTCCATAAATTAGCCCCTCTGCTTCCTTAACAAACCACTCTTTCATTGTTTCTTGCTTATATTCTAAGGTGGCATAGAGCTGACGTTTAAGCTTAGGATCAATCTCTATAACTACCCTTCCTGACTTGCCACGTGCCATCTTGCGCCCACCCCAGATATTAGTTGATAATGTTATGTTACATATGTAACATAACATTGCTGGAATTGGTGTCAAGTCTATTTTGTGGTATTGTCAGGAGAGCAAAGGAACGGGGTTGAATTTAGGCGTTTCTTTTGAATTTATTATGCCACGATCAGCAAGATTATATGCACCCGGTCTGGTGCGGCATGTAATTATACGGGGAATAGAACGTGAAAAGATATTCAAAGACAGCCGTGCCCAGCACACAACGATGATTAAATCTGAATAAAATATCAAGCATTCAATTCCTTCAACCAAATTGAATGCTCTACATTTCTATCTGCCATGTTTTTATTATTCATTTCTTGACAGTGCGCTTTAAATAATGTATCTTTCAATACAATTTATTGATCACATATCTACAATATATTGTACATATCAATACAATTTATGAAATACAGACTTAACAAACAGACATTATTAGATATATTGGTGCAATGGAACGCTTTTTTAAAACGCAAAATCCATCTCATTGCCTGTGGAGGAACAGCACTAACCTTGTTAGACATTAAACAATCTACCAAGGATGTTGATTTTTTAGCTCTCCTTAGAAAGGAGAAACTTTATGGTTAAAAAACAATTGCTGGAAAATTTGAACCGTCTTGGCTTTTCACTTATGGAAACAAAAGATGATTTTGATGTTAACAAAACACTTGCCGAAGTTGTTAAAAGTAAAGACACCCGGTTATGGGAGGGATTTCCTGTTTTGTTGGCTAATGCCGCCCAGGAATTTAGTTTTAATTACGATGAAGTTCTAAAAAATTTGACAAAAAAAGAGCTTCGAGAAGATTTTCACGCTTTGTTATTATTATCATTGGCATTATATCAACACCACCATTTGTCATTTGTTTGGTCAAACCAAATAAAAAAATTGCTTTCAAGGCAAGAAGTTGCTCGTTTGCAAAAATTAAGAAATTTCTTGGCCCATGGTGATTTTCTTTCCTTAAGAAACAGACGTTTTCATTCTTCTCGTTTAAAAAATATTTTTAATAATTATTTTGAACAAGATGCAAAAAAAACAAGACAGTTAAAAGAAAAACATGAAGAATTATCTCTTGAATATTCTTTATCTCAGATATTTTCGCCAAAACAAAAAGAATTGTTTAAAAAGAAAATTAATGGTGAACCGTTAAATAAGACGGAAAGAGAGTATTATTCCCGTACCGTAAAGAAAAAAGTTTCAGCTCTGGCCAACCCGGAACTACACCGCCTTGCGCAGAAGTTGATGGAATACTAATCTACCAATCTCCCACCGGAAACATCAAAATAGATGTCCGTTTAGAAGAAAAGGCAACTATTAAGGATTTCTTAATAGTTCAAAAGGAGGGTGAATTAGAAGAAAATTCAGTATGTCGGAATTTCCGACATACTGCCAACGACGGTAAAAACTATGACACCAAAAACAAAAAAGGCTGTCCCTTGAAAGTAGCTTAAAAGAACTTGAAGATGACATAAAGCAAATAGCAAATAAGGGCGGAAAAGGATAGCCAAAGAGAGAAACTATCCGTTGGTTTAATGCGAAATGGAGCAGTCTAGAAACGAGACTTGAAATTATTCCGGAGAATTTCAAGATACTAATCGATTCACTCGAAGCATACAGGAAACAATAAACCCGCCTAACACAGCGCTTGGACTTAACTTGGAAAAGCTGGCACGGCTTTCCTCATCCATGTAGCAAGGGGGTCTCAATGTTGCCCTTTAGGAGAATCCATTGCCCAACAGACTTTAGTGAACCATCTTACAAGGCATTGAAGGCGGCAAACGAATTTGCCTTGCACTTTTGTGCTACACTGGTTCTGGTTCATGTTGTTCCCCTGGTCATTAACATACCGACTTCCGCAGATTTTTATAGCCCTTTGGATCTACTGAAAGCAGAAGCTGATGCAAAGAAGGCGCTCCAGGAAGTGGTTGAGAAAAGGGTATCCGAAAAACTTAGAATACGTACAAAGGTAGTTACAGGAAATCCTGCTGATGAAATCGTAAAGATAGCTGATGATGAGAATGCAAACATTATTGTGATAGCAACGCATGGTCTGACAGGCTGGCGAAGACTTATATTCGGATCGGTAGCCGAGAAGGTCGTCAGGCTTGCTCCATGCCCTGTGCTAACGATCCAGTCTCAACCTAAAGAAGACTAACCGCTTAGGATTCGTTCACTTACTGTTTCTTCGGAAAGGAAACAGGGCACTTAACATGGAGCACTTTCGGCTTCCGGCAACCGCACATGCCCGGTTAGATTGCTAAGGAGAAAAAATGCCAATATCGTACAATATTGATTCAGAAAAAAACATAGTGTCAATAGTCGTTTCTGGTGAAACAACAGATAGTGAATGGTATGAGTTGTTTCATAAAATAAAAAATGATGAAAAAAGAAATGAAGATATGAATGTTTTTATGGATTTTAGAAATCACAAAACAATAGTATCAACAGAAATTATACCAAGAATAATAGATTATATAAAACAAAAAGAGAAAAAGGTAAAATATGCTTTTGTAATTTCACGGGCAGTATCTATTGGAATGTCCAATATGGCACATATTTTAATCAAAGATAAAAATATAGAAGTAAAGGCATTCAAAGAAGAAGAGGACGCATTGAATTGGTTAAAAGAAGAAAAAGAAACCTAAATAGTCAATCCACCAGACCTTGCACTTCCCCCCGCGGTATGGTGCGGCATGTAATTATACGGAGAATGGAAGAAATTGGGTCAAAGGAAAGGAGCTAATTGATAAGCAGACTTCGGAAAAAGCCTTGACACCAATTATTTGATTAGTGATTTTCTTTTCTTTAGAATTTTATAAATAGTGTCCCTTCGGCCCACACAAATTACACATACTGTTATCTCGTTATCTTCAGCCTCATATACAAGGCGATAGCCGACAGAGCGCAGTTTTATTTTATAATGATTTCTGTATCCTCTTATCCTGGCAGAATCGATATGTGGCGTTTCCAGTCTATGCCGCAACTGTTTTTTAAATTGAGATTTAATTTCCGGGGAAAGCTTGCGCCACTCTTTCAAGGCACTTGGCAGGAATTTCAGTTTATAACTCATCGATCCCGACCTCAACGGCTTGTTTTTTTTCGTCCTTTCGCTCTTCGATGATACGGCCAAGCTCGATATCCTCTGCCAAATCCATCAACATCTCATAAGTTTTAGCCGGCACGATGTAAGCGGTGGGCTTGTTTCGGTTCAGCAGTACAATGGTTTCACCGTGAGCGCTATCAATGAGAGCTTGCGGGTTTCGTTTCATCTCACTGATACTAGTCGTCAGGTCAGCATGGATTTTAATAAGCATATTAATCAACCCCCTTATAGGTATATTAAACAATGCTTTTAATAGCACTCTTAATGACACTTGTCAAGTGGTTTTGATGAAACTTAAGTTGAGCGATTGGGGGGAAGAAAGATGACGAAATATTGCGTGATGGAGATCCCAGGAATTTTACGACAACAAGTTGATTGCTGCGTAATGATGTAAATAATTTTTCCATACTATGAAGATATACAGAACAATAGAACAACTTGTCCTTAAAATCCTGATTCTGTTTTGATTTGACAACAATCTAATAAGTAAGTATATTGTAATTACAATAATCAAAAATAGAGGTAAATATGACTACTTTGATAAAAATCGGAAACTCGCAAGGTATAAGAATTCCAAAAGCAATTATTGAGCAAGCTCAACTAAAAGGCAAAAAACTGGCTTTAAAAATTAATGATGACGGGCTTTTAATTCAACCTTTGCAAAAACCAAGACAAGGGTGGAAAAAGGAATTTGATAAAGTTCTAAAAACAAAAGAAGCTGATCAAATTGACCAGGAATGGATAGATGCTCCGCTAACCGATTATAAGGATTGGGAATGGTAAAACCGAATATTCATAGATTTGACATTTGGTTAGTTCAATTGGATCCAACACAGGGCTCAGAAATTAAGAAGACAAGACCATGTGTTATCATTTCACCAGATGAGATGTCCTCACTAAAAACCTCTATCATTGCTCCAATGACATCTAAAGGATTCAACTTTCCAACTCGAATTCAATGCACCTTTCAAAGTAAAAAAGGTTTAATACTATTAGATCAAATGCGAGCAGTTGATAAATCCAGACTAATTCAAAAACTCGGTGCAATTTCCCAAAG
>JAUVHU010000024.1 GCA_030593145.1 Desulfobacteraceae bacterium | reverse complement strand
GAGCAAAAAATAAGATATGACAGGAAGCAAACCAAACACAAATGAATACCCTCCGTGTAAATTGGCCTGTCCTATTTCAACTGACGTACGGGAGTATATACAGCTTATAGCCGAACGGAGGTTTGAAGATGCGCTGTATGCGATTCGAAACCAAAACCCCCTGCCCCAGGTGTGTGGCCGTATCTGTATACATCAGTGTGAAACAGCGTGCAAGCGAGGCGATATTGACGAACCGATCGCTATTGCGGCCCTGAAGCGGTTTGCGGCTGATGGAACATGGAAAGAAACTGTAAAACAAACACCAAAAAAAGCTTTGAGCGGTTACAAGGTTGCAGTTATTGGTTCAGGCCCGGCAGGGCTCGCGGCAGCTCACGATATCGCTCTGCTCGGTCATAGCGTTACAATATTCGAAAAATTTCCTGTCGGTGGAGGCATGATGGCCGTAGGAATCCCTGCGTACAGGCTCCCCAAGGATGTTCTCGCATCTGAGATAAAAGCTATTGAGGACTTAGGGGTCGAGTTGAAAACCGGCGCTGTCTTTGGTGAGGATGTCACCCTTGATGGCTTGAGATCTGAGGGATATCAGGCATTCTTTTTGGCAACAGGGCTTCATCTGAGCCGCGGGTTAAACGTGGAAGGTGAAGACCTCCCGGGTACGCTCAAAGGTGTTGAGTTTTTGCGAGATGTTGCCCTTGGAAAGCCGGTCACTGTGGGAAAACGGGTAATTGTCATCGGTGGGGGCAACGTTGCTATTGATGTGGCCAGGACAGCCCTACGGGTTGGGGCACAAGATGTTTCAATGGTTTGTCTTGAAAAACAAGAGGAGATGCCTGCATCGGATTCTGAGATTGAGGAAGCCTGTGAAGAGGGTATCACCATTTTGAATTGCTTTGGCCCGAAGAAGTTCCTGGAAAAAAACGGGAAGTTCTCTGGTATAGAGTTTAAGTTTTGCAGCTGCCTCTTTGACGAAAAAGGCGCCTTTTGTCCTCACTACGATGAAACACAGCTCAAGGTGATAGAATCTGACACGGCAATTATAGCCATTGGCCAGGCCGCCGGCCTGGCCTTTGCAAACAAGGAAGGAATTTCAGTCACAAACAGGGGGGGGCTGGAAGCAGACCCCACAACGCTGCAAACTCCTATTGAGGGTGTTTTTGCGGGCGGAGATGTATTTCACGGTCCACGAACAGTTACGGATGCGATCGCGACAGGCAAACGAGCTGCTGCTGCCATAGATTGTTATTTGAAAGGGAAACCCCTTCCCGCTGGAGACTCGACTGAGACCCCCGAAAGAGCGAAACTTGCGCCGGCTGTGATTGAAAAAACAAGGAAATTCCCGAGATGCAACTTTAACCTTGTTCCGGCTGATCAGAGGATTGAGGGTTTTGGCGAGGTGACGTCTACCCTGTCCGAGGAGCTGGCAACCAAAGAAGCCCTCAGGTGCCTTCATTGTTATCTTGGGGCACGCATCGACAGGGAAAAATGTATCTCCTGCCTGACCTGCGTAAGGGTCTGCCCGCTCGGCGTACCTACCACCAACAAGATGGGAGAGATCGCTATCGACCCTTTTACATGTCAGGCCTGTGGGATGTGCGCTCTTGAGTGCCCGGTGCAGGCCATCGACATTAGTCTCCACACCCGTGGTAAGATTGCCCAGGACATAGAAGATGCTATAGCCAAATCTCAGCATCCAGGGCCTTTGATCGTAGGTTTTTTCGATCTGCATGGAAATTTCTCTTCCAGTGATGTGCGAGACCTTGGGCGAGATTACCCCAATATTATACCTGTGATGGTCTTTGGGCTAAGAAGAATTGACACATCTGATATTTTGAAGGCTTTTCAGTATGGAGCTGACGGCGTGTTTCTTGCCGGGTGCCCTTCTGATGTCGATCCTTTTCCAGAAGCAAGGGAAAAAACCAAACAGCGCGCAACGCATGCAAAGGCTGTGCTTCAGGCAGTAGGCTTGGATGGAGAGCGTCTTGAGATTTTCGATATGCCGAACGATGAACTTGTGAAGAAGGAAGTGATCGTTGATCTGATTCAGAGAATTGGAACCATGGCTCAAGTTCGATCAAAGTGAAGGAAGAGAGTATATGATTACAACCGAACAAAAGAAATTTGAAGAAATTGAGCAGATGACCAAAGGATATAACCGCCTTTTGGTACTGGGATGTGAAACCTGTTCTGCCATGTCTTTTGCGGGAGGACAGCGGCAGGTAAGTGAACTCGCTGTTGCATTGCGCATAGCGAGAAAAACAGCAGCGCAGGAAGGCGAGATTTTGGAGGATGCCGTTGCCCGTCAATGTGAACCCGAATTTGTTGATCTATTGATGGACATAGTGGCTGACTGCGACGCGGTGCTTTCTCTGGCGTGTGGGGCTGGAGTTCAAATGCTTGCCGAACGATTTCCGGATAAGATAATTTTGCCGGGCTGTAATACCATGTTTTTGGGAGTAACTGAGGAATTCGGAGTCTGGTCGGAGAGTTGTGCAGGATGCGGAAGCTGTATTCTTGATAAAACCGGTGGCTTGTGTCCGATTGCGCGGTGTTCAAAGCGCCTGTTCAATGGGCCGTGTGGGGGCTCACAGAATGGAAAATGCGAAATAAACCCGAATGTGGACTGTGTGTGGCAATTGATATATGATCGTTTGAAAGGGTTGAATCAATTGGAGAAGCTGGAGGAGATCTTTCCCATAAAGGATTGGTCGAGCAGCTTCCACGGCGGCACCAGAAAAATCGTCCGAGAGGATCTGAAACTATGAAATCGGGCAGTAACTTAGAAAAGATATTGGCGAGCGGCCAGTTTGCTGTAACCGCAGAATGTGGTCCTCCAAAGGGTGTGTCAGCAAAAGCAATTCAGAGAAAAGGGGATCTCTTAAAATTCCATTGCGATGCCTTGAATGTAACGGATAACCAGACAGCCATCGTGCGAATGTCAAGCTTGAGCGGGTGCGTCCTTTTGCAACAGATGGGCGTGGAACCGGTGATGCAGATGGTGGTACGGGACCGAAACCGCCTTGCCATTCAGAGCGATATCTTAGGAGCTGTTGCGCTGGGCATACGGAATGTTTTGTGCCTTTCCGGTGATCATCAAAAGTTTGGCAACCATCCCGGAGCCAAAGGTGTCTATGACATTGATTCGATACAACTTATTCAGACCTTAAAGCTTATGCGCGATGAAAAGAAATTCTTGTCCGGAGAAGATATTTCGGGAGAAATACCACTTTTCATTGGAGCGGCTGCCAACCCTTTTGCCGATCCTTTTGAATTTCGCGCAGTTCGGCTCGCCAAGAAGGTAAAGGCGGGCGCAGACTTTATTCAAACTCAGGCTATCTTTGATGTTCCCAAATTTGCCAGGTGGATGGAGATGGTTAGAGACCGCGGCTTAGATAAAAAGGTCCATATCCTGGCGGGAGTAATACCGGTAAAGTCTGTAGGTATGGCCCGGTACATGAAAAATAACGTGTCAGGATTAAGTGTGCCCAAGGAATTGGTTGACCGAATGGCGGATGCAAAAGATGCCAAGGAAGAAGGCGTGAACACATGTCTGGAGATTATCGAGCAAATCAAAGAAATCGATGGGGTTCACGGTGTCCATATCATGGCTGTTGCCTGGGAAGATATTGTTCCAAGCATTGTGGATAAGGCAGGACTTATGCCAAGGCCAATAGTTTAGCATGGAAATTCTCTATACCCGCAACCCGTAACTCGAGATGGAGGTGTAAAATGGGATCAGGCGCCAAAATTATGGTGGTAGATGATGACCCGGATATGAGAGAAACCTTACAAATTATTCTCGAAGCTGCAGGTCACACAGTTGTGACCGCTGCTGATGGCGAGGAGTGTTTGGCCAAATTAAAGGCCGAATGTCCGGATTTACTTATACTTGACCTCCTTATGCCAAAGATGGACGGATTTGCCGTTTGCAAAGAACTTAAAGATCCAAGACGCGCAAAGTATGCGAAGATGCCGATCATCATTCTCACATCTGTTCGAGAAGATGCCAGCCAGCGTCGTTATGAACTGGAGACCGGAGTAAGACTTGATGTGGATGATTATGTGGAAAAACCTATTGAAAGCAAAGTATTGCAGGAAAGAGTCGCAAAGATATTGAAAAAGATAGAAAAGGAATAAAAGGTGCGGGCATGGCGGGGCAAAAAATACTAATAGTTGATGATGATCTCGACTTTTGCGAGGCAACAAAGCTTATTCTGGAAAGCAAGGCTTACAAGGTGAACCTTGCCCATGATGGCAAGGAAGGGCTTGAAAAGATTCGATCCGAAGAGCCCGATCTTGTTATTTTGGACGTTATGATGCCAGAGATGAATGGTTATGATGTATGTGTCATTATGAAGGCAGATCCTGGCTTAAGCAGTATCCCGGTCATACTTTTAACAGCTGTGAATCAAGAGATGTTCAAAACATCCTTTACAAAAGAAATGGGGCTTATGACGGAAGCTGACGATTATATCGCCAAGCCGGTTGAACCAGAGGATCTGGTAGAGGCAATTGAGGCATTGCTTAAAGGAGAGGAGTAGAAAACCATATGTTGACCAAGCCAAACATGCTGGTGGTTGACAATGATGTAGCTATTTTGAATAAGTGCAACAGCCTTTTGTTAAGCAGAGGGTTCCAGGTTTCTACAGCGGAAAGCAGTAAAGAAGCTCTTCAGATTCTGGAGAAATATCATAGAGATGTTGATATAATGCTCCTTTCCCTGGAACTTCCCGGTCTGGGCGCTATGTCGGTCATAGAGGTTCTCAAGAAAACTAAGAGCAAAATACTAGTCATGGCTATATCTACTGACTGCGGTGAAGAAGCGATAGCGGCAATTCATGCGGGAGCATATGACTGTATCCGGAAAACATTCACAACTGAGCGGTTCTGGACCAAGATAGACAGAGCGGTGGAACGATTTACACTTGCCCGTCAGCTTGAGATACTAAAGAAGCAGAGGCTGTCGATTCTGAAGAAGGACAGCTATGATGAAGATACAATGCGCACTATAATGAATACCATTCCGGAAGGTTTAATTGTTACCGATCATCATGAGCGCATTGTTTTTTATAATTCCAAGGTGGCTGATCTATTTGGCCTGCAAGGTGATGCAGCGCTCGGCCTTCCTATCGAGAAAACTTTAAAAAACGCAGATCTTGTATCATTTATAACAGAGTCTATGAATTTGAGCCGTTCCGGACATTCTTCCGTGCATCAGAAAGTCGGCTCGATAGAGATTGAGGGCTTGACGATGCGTGTCCTTATAAATTCAATAGAAAGTGATGACGGCAAAACTATTGGCTCTGTATCTATGCTTCAAGATGTTTCTCAGAAAAAAACTATGGATCAATTGAAAGGCGATCTTGTTTCTATGGTTTCCCATGAGCTGAAGGCTCCCTTGAGTGCTTTGTTGATGCAACTATCAGTGGTTTTAGATGGCCTTGCCGGCGATATTACCACAAAACAGAAAGATCTTCTGGGCAAGGCTAAGCAAAGGACAAAACGAATGATTGCCCTTGTGAATGATCTTTTAGACCTGCGCCGTATTGAAGAAGGTAAGGCTGTTGTAGAGATAGAGCCGTTAGATTTAGGAGAGATTTTGCATAGAAGCATCGACATAATGACTTTATCTTCTAAAGATAAGAATATCAACTTTGATGTAAAGATTGTTGAGAACCTCCCCCTGTTCAGTGGTGACAGAACCGGAATGGAAGCTGTTTTTGTTAACCTCATCAGCAATGCTATTAAATACACGTCAACCGGGGGTCGGGTGCAGGTTGAATTGAAAAAGTCTGGTAAGGATATTCGTATAAAAGTAGTTGATAATGGAATAGGTATTGAAAAAGAAGATTTAGACCATGTTTTCGATAGATTTTATCGCATTAAAACCGAACAAACAAAGAGCATAGGCGGATCAGGGCTTGGTCTTTATATTGTGAAACGTATTGTGGATGCCCATCGAGGCACTATCTATGTAGAGAGCAAAGCCGGGAAAGGCACTATGTTTATAGTATCTCTTCCACTGGAAAAATAGACTAATATTGCGATAACATCTGCTGGTTAAGAGGTGAAAAAGGTTCTGTATAGCATAAGAAAGTAATTAATCGTTAAATGGATAATACGACTCATATAGAGTATCAAGACTTCCCCCCTTGTCAGATGGCCTGTCCTATTCTGACCGACGCGCGGGAATACGTTCAGTTCATTGCTGAAAGAAGATTTGAAGAGGCATTTGCTTCTATAAGAAAACTAAATCCTTTGCCGCGGGTTTGTGGTCGTATATGTATGCATCCTTGCGAAATAGCCTGCAAGCGCGGACAAATTGAAGAACCGATTTCTATAGCGGCTTTAAAACGCTTTGCCGCTGACGGCCCATGGGCAGACCATTATAAGGTGGCCTTGCCCGGCAAGTCAACCGGCTACAAGGTCGCAGTAGTTGGTTCTGGGCCTGCGGGCCTTGCGGCTGCTCATGATTTGGCTTTACTTGGCCACCATGTGACGATTTTTGAGGCCTTGCCGGTACTCGGAGGCATGTTGAGAACTGGAATTCCTGCATATCGCCTTCCTAAGGATGTACTGGACGAACAGATTCAGACGATTCTTGACCTCGGCGTTGAGGTCAAAACAGGGGTTCTAATCGGAGAAGACATTAAGCTCAGCAATCTGTTTGAGCACGGATACAAGGCTGTGTTTGTAGCTATCGGTGCACATGAGGACCGTAAACTCGGCATTGCCGGTGAAGATGAGATAGAAGGAGTGGTTTCAGCAGTTTCCTTCTTGCGGCAAGTCAACCAGGGAGAAAATCCTGAGATTGGAAAGAAAGTGGCTGTAATTGGTGGGGGCAACACTGCAATTGACTCAGCGCGCGCTACACTTCGCCTATGTGCCGATGCTGTGTACATTGTGTATCGAAGATCCAGGAAAGAAATGCCGGCAGAAGAAGAAGAGATTGAAGAGGCCGCCCACGAGGGTATTCAGCTATTCTATTTGACTTCACCGCTTGAAATCATTGGACAAGATGGGAAGGTTTCGGCCTTGAAATGCATCAAGAACGAGTTGGGCGAGCCGGATGCCAGTGGCCGTAGAAGTCCAAAACATGTACCGGGATCTGAATTTGCCATTGATGTGGATATGGTAATCGCTGCAATCGGCCAGGTACCCGATTCATCTTTGCTGGCCGATGAGCTTGAGCTTACTGAAAGAGGAAACCGTATCCATCTTAATGTCCCCAACACTTTGGCTACTACCCTTGCAGGGGTCTTTGCCGGAGGCGATGCGGTCACCGGGTCTGCCACGGCTATCGAAGCAATTGCGGCAGGCAAAAAAGTCGCTATTTCTATAGATTGTTATTTGAGAGAAGAATCGCCGCCAACTGCTTCACGTACTGAAGTGGTTGAAACGAAAAAACTGCCTTCGGGTGTTGTCGAGAAGACACAAAAATTTGCGAGATGCCATAACATCAGTCTTCCAATTGACGAACGTCTCAAGGGTTTTGACGAGGTGAAATCGGTTTTTTCAGAGGACCTTGCGGTCCAGGAAGCCCTCAGGTGCCTGCACTGTGGTATAGGAGCAAGTGTGAGCACCGAGAGATGCATTTCCTGCCTCAACTGTGTGCAAGTTTGCCCAGTAGGAGCACCCGCAACCACTAAGATGGGCGAGATCAATATCGACAGGTTCCTCTGTCAGGCTTGTGGCATCTGCGCCCTTGAGTGCCCGGTTCAGGCCATAGACATAGGGCTTCATCCTCGCGGTGAACTCGGCCAACAGATTAAAAAAGCTGTGAGTATGTCTGAGGACACAGCAGTAGTGGGTTTCTTTGATTACCAGGGGAGCTTTGGGCCCGACGACGTGAGCAGCCTGAAAAAGCAATACCCTGGTATCGCTCCGATCATGGTTTTTGGCCTGAGAAGGGTTGACACATCTGATGTGCTGAATGCTTTTGAGGCCGGGGCTGACGCTGTTCTTCTTGCAGGGTGCCCGTCGGCCAGAGAGCCTTTTGCTGCCGCAAGCAGCGGTGTGACACAGCGAATGGCTCAAGCAAAGGCTGTTCTTGATGTGTTGGGACTTGACGGCAGACGTCTTCAGATCTTTGACATGCCGGAGAGAGGACTTGTTGATGAGGAGCATCTGACAGAATTCATGCACACTATTGCCGACCTGGGGCCAAATCCGCTCAGATAACGCTGCTGCGCAGACAGTGCCGACATGCCAGGTTCAAAAGAAGGAGAAAGGGCAATGATTATTGTCGAGCCGAAGAGCTTTGAAGAGATAGAACAGATGACCAAAGGTTGTGGTCGGCTTCTGGTCTTGGGTTGTGAAACCTGTTCGGCTATGTGTTTCGCTGGAGGACAGCGGCAGGTAGCAGAGATTGCCTCTTCCATTCGAATGTCAAAAAAAATGTCACAAGATCAAACTGAGGTCTTGGATGACACTGTAGCTAGACAGTGTGAGCTTGAATTTCTTGATCATGTAAAGGACAAAGTGGCTGCTTGTAATACCGTGCTTTCTCTATCCTGTGGAGCAGGTGTTCAAACCATGGCAAAGATGTTTCCCGACAGACGCATCTTGCCCGCTGTAAATACCAAGTTCATTGGCAGAGCAACAAAACGCGGCGAGTGGATGGAGATGTGTATGGCCTGCGGAGACTGCATCTTAGAAAGAACGGCAGGCATTTGCCCTGTGACCCGTTGCGCAAAAGGCCTTCTGAACGGACCATGCGGAGGCGCCACTGGAGGTATATGTGAAGTTTCCAAAGATCAACCCTGTGTCTGGCAGGAGATATACCATGCCCTCAAGCGTTTAAATATGTTGCATTATCTGAAACAGAAGCCGCAGGTGAAGGACTGGCCCGTTCATCCGGACAAGGTGGTAAGAAAAGATTTGCGGGAAGTTGGGGCTACATAAAATAGTGTACACTGCTAGAATAAAGGTGCAACTGTGAGTTTTAGAGAAAGCCTAGAATCAGGGAAATTTCTGGTGACTGCTGAAGTTGGACCCGGCAAAGGAACTGATGTAGAGCATTTATTGAAAGACGCAGATATTATCAAAAATCGGGTGGATGCCGTCAATGTCACGGATTTGCAGAGTTCGGTTATGCGTCTTGGCTCCATGGCCTTTTCTCATTTATTGACTGATATGGGGATTGAGCCTATTTTCCAGATGACCGGCAGGGACCGGAATCGCCTGGCCCTTCAATCAGATCTTCTGAGTGCTTGGGTACTGGGGATTAGAAATGTGCTCGCCTTAACAGGTGACCACCCGACCATGGGCGACCATCCTCATGCAAAACCGGTTTTTGATCTTGATTCTGTCTCGCTTCTTGAGATGATTAACAAGCTGAATTCCGGTTATGATATGGCAGGGAACGAACTGAAAGGGGTCCCCGAGTTTCTCCCTGGGGCGGTGGTGAATCCGGGAGCAGACAACGAAGCAGCTCTGGATCTTCAGATTATGAAAATGGAGAAAAAGATAGAGGCGGGCGCTAAGTTCTTTCAAACTCAGGCAGTTTATGATATAGACCTTTTTGAAAAATTCATAAAGCGGGTAGAAGGGTTTAAAGTCCCGATTATAGGCGGAGTCATATTGCTGAAATCAGCAGGCATGGCAAGGTTCATGAACAAGAATGTGGCAGGAGTACTTGTGCCCACTCCTCTGATTAAAGAAATGACAGATACAAAAGATAAAGTTAAAAAATCAGTTGAGATTGCAGCTCGTATAGTCAAGAGGTTAAAAAATCTCTGCCAGGGTGTACATATTATGGCGCTTGGTTGGGAGAAAACGATTCCTGCTGTATTGGATCAAGCAGATATATAAGGGGGAAAGAATAATGACTTTTGAGATACCAAAGGTTTCTTATAGCGGAAAGATAAAAGAGATCCCGTTGGGACGTGGAGAGAATATCATAACCGTGGGTGGCGAATCGTGTTATCCGTTTCATCTGTTCGAAGGCGCTATACCGCATCCTCCGAAAATAGCGATGGAGGTGTATGACAAGGAGCCTGAAGATTGGCCCGATACAGCGCTGGAACCGTTTGCTGATGTTGCGGGCGATCCTGTGGCATGGGCTCGAAAATGTGTCGATACCTATGGAGCTGAAATGATAGCGCTGCAACTGGCCAGCACCGATCCAAATGCTGAGGACACACCGGCTGACGAAGCCGCCGCGATTACAAAAAAAGTCTCCGATGCAGTGGATGTTCCTTTGATTGTTTTTGGAACTTCAAATACGGATAAGGACACCGAAGTATTAAAGGCGGTTTGCGAGACGTGCGAGGGTAAAAACCTGATTATAGGGCCTCTGGGAGAAGGGAACTATCGGGCAATCGGAGCCACTGCAATCGGTTATAAACATACTGTTATGGCTTCCACGCCGATCGACATAAACCTGGCAAAACAGCTCAATATTCTTTTGGGAAACTTGAACGTCCCTGACGACAAGATCATTATTGATCCGACAACCGGCGCTCTTGGATACGGGTTGGAGTATTGTTACAGCGTGATAGAACGAATCCGAACAGCCGCGCTTATCCAGGAAGACGAAAGACTTCAGTTTCCAATCATTGCTAATTTTGCAAAAGAGGTGTGGAAGACAAAAGAGGTAAAGTTGAGCGAACCAGAAGCACCGCTCTTGGGTGATCAGAAGAAAAGAGGTGTATTGATGGAAGCCATGACGGCTCAGTGTGTGCTCCTTGCCGGAGCTGATATCCTGGTAATGAGGCACCCTGAAGCTATTAATTTAGTGAAAGAATCGATTCAAGATTTGATGATCAAAGGAGAGGGTTAATCGTGTCTAAAATAATTTGTTCCGCAGCTATTCGAGGCGCTCACAAGATCGTGGGAACGGCAGAGGCAAAGTATGAGGGGGCATTAAAAAAGTGGGGACCTGATCAAGAGATCGGATTTCCGAACACTACCTATTATCTTCCGATTATTTATGGTATGCTTGGTATTCCAGTAAAGACACTGGCAGATGCAAAGAAGGTGCTCGACAAGTGCAAAAAGCTCCTTCCGGAACCGGTGAGCGATAAGGTATGGCTTCCTTATCTGGCTCCTGCATTGGAAGCCGGTATGGCCACCTTTTTCGCAGAAGAGATCATTGAGGCGATAAGATATTTAGAAGATCCCGATTTTTATACAAAGGGAGAAGACCCGCTTCCTGATAATATATGGCTGGGAGCCGCCGATGATGTTATTATGCGAAAACGCGGCGTGGAATTTGTTGACGGCACTGCCCCCGGGTTTGCCGCCATATTAGGCGCTGCACCGACCAAGGAAATTGCCGCTAAGATTGCAATAGAGCTTCAAGAGAAGAATCTTTATGTATTCATGTGCGGCGACCACGAAGGCAAAACCATGTCGGAGCAACTAATAGAGGCCGGTGTTCAGATAGGCTGGCCTACCCGTCTGGTTTCATTTGGGCCGAGCTATATGGCAGCGGTATTTGCAATCGGGTTCGCAACACGTGCTGCTATGTCCTTTGGCGGGGTCAAGCCAGGAGATTTTGCAGCAAACCTTAGGTATAATAAAGACAGGATTTTTGCCTTTGCGATGCCGCTTGGAACCGTGACCGATGAATGGTATGCCAATGCGGCCGGAGCCATCAACTGGGGGTTCCCCACCATAGCGGACACACCTATTCCCCAGATTCTTCCTACCGGCATTTGTACATACGAGCATGTGGTCAGCAACATACCGCATGATCAGATAGTCGCCAAGGCTATTGAAGTTCGCGGTCTTAAGGTTTCCATCAGCAAAGTGGATATCCCCATGTCATACGGACCTGCATTTGAGGGAGAACGTATCCGCAAGGATGATCTCTATTTTGAATGCGGAGGCGGAAGGACGCTTGGAGTTGAGCTGACTGTCTCTAAGGATATGTCGGAAGTTGAGGACGGAAAGATTGAAATGATCGGTCCTGACCTGGATCAGGTTAAAGAAGGGGATAAGCTTCCATTTGCAATGCTTATAGAGGTTGCTGGACGCCAGATGCAGTCGGACTTTGAGCCGATATTAGAGCGCCAGATACATCATCTCGTCAATTATGTTCAGGGTATAATGCACATTGGACAGAGAAACATTATGTGGATCAGGGTGGGCAAGGCCGCTGTTGAAAAAGGATTTTTGCTCAAACACCTTGGTACGGTCATGCATGCCAAGTACCATCAGGATTTTGGAGGTATTGTCGATAAAGTCCAGGTTAAGCTTTACACAGATGAAGAAAAGGTCAAAGAAATTTTAGAACTCTCAAAGAAGGTATATAAAAAGAGAGATGAGAGAGTTGAAGGTATGACCGATGAAACGGAAGAAACCTATTATTCATGTACATTGTGTCAGTCTTTTGCTCCCAGCCATGTATGCATAATCACCCCTGAACGTGTAGGTATGTGCGGCGCTTATAACTGGCTTGACTGTAAGGCTTCTTTTGAGATCAATCCTACTGGTCCGAATCAGCCTATTATAAAGGGGGAATGTACGGAACCTGTTCTTGGACAGTGGAAAGGAATTACTGATTTTGTAAATAAGGCATCACGCCAGAAAGTTGAGCAGGTAAGTGCTTACAGCTTGATGAATTTTCCAATGACGGCATGTGGCTGCTTCGAGTGTGTAGCTACAATTCTTCCAATGTGTAATGGCATAATGGTAGTTAACAGAGACTTTATGGGCATGACGCCATGCGGTATGAAATTTACAACTCTCGCCGGAATGGTCGGAGGCGGAAACCAGACTCCCGGTTTTCTTGGCGTAAGTAAGCATTATATTTGCAGTAAAAAGTTTCTGCTGGCTGAAGGAGGCTTAAAGCGTGTGGTATGGCTTCCAAAGATGCTGAAAGAGGAACTCGCCGAAAGAATGAAGCCTATATGCGAGGAAATGGGGATTCCAAATTTCGCTGATATGATAGCCGATGAAACAGTGGGAACCACTGAAGAGGAAATCCTCCCATTTCTCGAAGAAAAAGGACATCCGGCTCTTACTATGGATCCGTTGATGTAGAAGGATTGAAGAATTTAGGAATTGTTGATAATCTGCGAAAATATGCGTAACATATGGATGGATTTAAGGAGAAAGAAGAGTTATGGGACTTTCAGGAATAGAAATATTTAAAAAACTACCAAAGACGAATTGCGGCAAGTGCGGGGTTCCTACCTGCCTGGCTTTTGCCATGAAGCTGGCTACGGGTAAGGCTGAACTTGACGCGTGCCCGGATTTGTCCGAAGATGTAAAAGAGGAACTCGGAGAGGCCTCGGCTCCTCCTGTAAGAACAGTGGTTATCGGTACGGGTGAACGCGCGGTAAAACTGGGCGGAGAAACAGTGCTGTTTCGCCATGAGAAACGGTTTGAAAATCCTCCCGCATTTACTCTTTTCCTTTCGGACAAGATGGATGAATCGGAAATTTCGGCTAAACTAACTAAGTTTAAGGAAACCTCCTATGAACGCGTCGGCCTTGTGTTGCGGCCTGCAATGGTTGCCGTCAAAGGAGAAAAAGATGCTTCCGGTTTTATGGCATTGGTTGAAAAGGTCTGTAACGATACAGATGCAGCACTGGTGTTAATGAACGAAGATGCTGATGCGCTTTCTCAGGCTGCAAAAACCTGTTCGAACAGAAAGCCGCTCATTTATGCCGCCACCATGGAAAATGTGGAAACATTGGGAAACCTTGCCATGGAACTTTCATGCCCGTTAGCAGTTAAAGGAAATAGCCTGGAAGAGCTGGCAGAACTCTCTGAAAAGTTGATCAAAATGGGAGTTAAGGACCTGATCCTTGATTCAGGTGCCAGAACCGCGGGAAAATCTCTGGAAGATCAGATTATTATTCGGAGATCCGCATTGATGAAAAAATTTAAGCCGTTTGGATTTCCTACGATTGTTTTTCCTTGTGAAATGACCGACGACCCCATGAAAGAAGCCATGATTGCCTGTCAGATGGTAGCAAAATATGGCAGTATTATAGTTCTGTCTGAGATAGAAGGCCACAGCATATTTCCGCTTCTTCTTGCAAGCATGAATATATTTACTGATCCGCAGAGACCTATGGCTGTGGAACAGAAGATTTATGAGATCGGCGCTACGGATGAAAATTCACCTGTTCTTATTACAGGGAATTTTTCTCTTACCTATTTTATTGTTTCAGGGGAAGTCGATGCGAGCCGTGTGCCGTCTTATCTATTGATTAAGGACACAGAAGGCCTTTCGGTCTTAACCGCATGGGCGGCCGGCAAATTCGGAGCAGATACAATTGCGCCCTTTATAAAGAAATGCGGTATTGAGGAAAAGGTCAAACATCGCAAATTAGTGATTCCGGGTTATCTTGCAACGATTAGCGGAGAACTTGAAGAAGAACTCCCGGATTGGGAAATTCTCATCGGCCCGAGAGAAGCAAGCCATCTTCCGGCCTATTTGAAGGAGTTGAGCGCGTAAGGATTTATGATTGATGATTTATGATTGTTGATTGAAGGTATTCTATCAATTTTTAAAAGGGCTGAGCGAAGCGATTCTACAAATCAACAATCGACAATCAATAATCAACAATTTTTTGGTTCTCACGCTGAAGCATGGGAACCAGGCAAATTTAACATTTAACATTGGAGCGAAACGACTATGGTAATTTGTGTTGCAGAAAATATTAATATTATGTCGAAAACACTCGGACCTGCGATGAAGGAAAGAAATGCCGGTCCGATTCAAGATATGGCAAGGGCTCTGACGAAAAACGGCGCTCACTATCTTGATCTGAATATCGGACCTGCCAGAAAAGGCGGCGATGAGCTGATGGATTGGCTGGTTAAGACAGTTCGAGAAGTAACCGATCTTCCTTTTTCACTTGATACAACGAATCCGGTTGCCATGGAAGCAGGATTAAAGGCGAACATAAAAGGGAAATCACTGATAAACTCTGTTTCGCTTCAGCCTGAGCGATTGGAAAAAGGGCTTCCGATGATAACCAGGTATAATGCGGACGCGATAGGACTTCTGTGGGGAAAAGATGGAATGCCTCGGGATGCCGATGAGCGGGCTGCTATGGCGGTCGATTTTATTTACCAGGCAAATGAGGCAGAAATTTCCACCTCAAACATCTGGATTGATCCAATTGCAACACCGATATGCGTTGATGTAAATCAGGTTTTGTCTGGCATGGAATTCATGAGCATGTTAGGTGAAATAGCGCCTGAAGCCAAATCAACTGTAGGACTTTCCAATATTTCCAACGGCGCTCCGGAAAATCTCCGTCCATATCTGAACCGCGCCTATTTAATGATGCTTATGAAACATAATATCTATTCCGCGATTGTCGATGGGTTTGACAAAGAACTGCTCGCTATTGCCAATGACAAAAGGCCTGAACATGTTAAATTAGTGCATAACATAATGGACGGAAACGAACCTGACCCCGCATCCCTTGAACAAACCGAATTGGAATATTACAAAACCACACGTGTTCTCATGGGTAAGGTTCTCTATTCACATTCGTGGCTAAATACTTAGAAGCGACTAAAGTGAGCTAAAATCAAAAAATATGCCTTAAGACGCAGACAGTTTTAATTTTAGCTTACTTGTATATTGTAAACAGTCATAATTGGAACTTTTTTATTATGTTTTCTTTACCACGAAGAAGCACGAAGATTAGAATTAATGCTTTTGTAATTTCTTCGTGTCCTTCGTGCTCTTCGTGGTTAAATTTTTCCTTTGTTAATTCCACAATCCACAATCCGCAATCACAAAATGTCTAAATTAGAACTAAAGATTGATGGCCAAACATTATGGGTTGATCCTGGCACAATAATACTGGATGCGGCGCTCAAGGCAGGAGTTTCCATCCCAACGCTGTGTTATATCCCGAACAAAGCCATCGAACACCCTTGCGGAATATGTGTGGTCGAAGTTGAGGGAAAAGAAGAATTGGTTCAGGCCTGCTCCACGCTTGTGGAAGACGGCATGGTAGTAGCTTCTCGAAGTGATCGGGTTATAAAAGCAAGACAACAGGTTTTAGAACAGATGCTGTCGCGGCATTATGGCGATTGTATCGCGCCATGTTCTCTTACATGTCCGGCCGGCATTAACATTCAGGGTTATCTCAGCAGAATTGCAAGAGGTGAATTTATAGAGGCCCTGAAACTTATCAAAGAAAAGAATCCCCTTCCTCTTTCCGTTGGAAGAGTTTGCCCACATTTTTGTGAAACTCTATGTCGCCGTATCCTGGTTGACGAATGCCTCTCCATTAATCATCTAAAACGATTTGTAGCGGATTTTGCTATGGATCACAAAGATACGCATGTTTCTCCTCCTCCACCATCTTCCGGATACAAGGTTGCAGTGATCGGTGGTGGGCCTGCAGGGCTCTCCGCTGCTTATTATCTGGCCCTCATGGGGCATGAGGTAACTATATTCGAAGCAATGCCTGAATTAGGCGGAATGCTTCGTTATGGAATCCCGGAATTTCGTCTGCCCAAAAAGGTCCTTAATAAAGAGATAGAAGATATACTCAGAGCAGGTGTCCGTCCACAAACAGGAAAGAGGCTGGGAGTTGACTTTACTATTAAGAGCCTTAAGGAAAGCGGTTTTGAGGCTGTTTTTCTCGGCATTGGCGCGTGGCAGAATCAAAAGCTGGATGTTGAGGGAGAAGAGTTGGACGGAGTTCTTTCAGGCCCTGAGTTTCTTAAGAGCATGGGCATGGGACAAATGCCGTCCACAGGTCGAAGAGTGGCCGTAATAGGAGGAGTAGATACTGCCGTAGATACTGCCAGGACATGCGTGAGAATGGGAGTAGATGAAGTTGTTGTCATATATCAACGTTCGATGATGGAGATGCCGGCTAGCCATCGAGAAGTCATTGAAGCTGAAAAAGAGGGTGTCAAATTTATCTTTATGACAGGGCTTACAAAGATAAAGAAAGAGAAAGACTCTCTTAAACTTGAAACAGTCCGTATGAAGTTGAGCACGCCGGATAAGAAGGGAAAACGTTGGCCGATTCCTGATCCCGGATCCGAAGATACCCGTGAAGCAGATACTGTGATTGTGGCAACCGGACAGTTCCCTGATCTTTCCTGGATGGAACTTCAGGATGAAGCAGTAAAACCACATGTTCTTTCCGATGGAACTATTATTACCGGCGCTCAAACATTTCAGACTTCAGAAAAAGGAGTTTTTGCTGGAGGGGACGCTGTACGCGGCCCAAAAACGGTTATCCGGGCAATCAACGGTGGGAGAAAGGCGGCTGAAGCAATCCAGACATATCTTAGTAAAAAACCGTTACACCGTTACAAACGGCAACTCAATTTTACAAAGGGCAAAAAATTCGAAGATCTTGATCTGCATAACTTTGAAAATGTCCCGATGCGCCTCGGAGAAAAAATGCCTGTGCGTGCGCCGGAAAGACGCATCCGGGATTTTGATGAAATTGAATTGGGATTTACTGAAGAAACCGCGCTTCGAGAATCCAAACGATGCCTGGAATGTGGATGCGCAGCTCTTTCCAAATGCAAGCTGCGTAAATTATCCACAGAATACGAAGTAAGGTTTCGTATATCCAGCATGCTAAAGCGCAGAAAGTACGAAATCAACAGCTGTCATCCTTTTATTGTTATTGATCCCAACAAGTGTATATTTTGTCAACGTTGCAAGAATAGCTGTGAATATGACGCATTAGAGCTGACCGGAACAAATTTTGACAATGATGGACTTCCTGAACAAATCTCCCTCATTATTAATGAAAAATGCGTTTCTTGCGGCGCTTGCGTTGATAACTGTCCAGCGGGCGGTCTATCAAAAAAATCAATCACCCTTCCGGTTGACGCCAATGAAATAAAAAAAGTCAAAACAGTCTGCCCGTTTTGCGGATGCGGATGCGTTATTGAATTGAACATAAAAGGAAACTCAATTGTTGAGGTGAACGCTGATCCTGAGGATGCCCCTAATTTTGGAAATCTTTGTGTCAAAGGGAGGTTCGGAACCAGTTTTGTCAGTCACCCGCAGCGATTAAAAAAACCGCTCATCCGCAAAAGGGGGTATTTCTGGGAAGCAAGCTGGGAAGATGCAATTTCTTTAATTGCCCAAAAATTTTTGGAAATAAGGAATAATGATCCTGACGGATTGGCTGGTTTGAGTTCGGCAAGATGTACCAATGAGGAAAATTATCTCCTGCAGAAATTTATGCGCGCAGTGATCGGCACAAATAATGTTGACCACTGCGCGCGGCTCTGACATTCCCCCACCGTGGCCGGTCTGGCCGCATCGTTTGGAAGCGGGGCAATGACCAACCCGATAGCTGATTTTAAAAAGGCTGATGTAATCCTCATTACAGGAAGCAATCCTACTGAAAATCATCCTGTTATAGCCCTCCAAATGATAAAGGCCGTACAAGAAAACAAGACAAAACTAATTGTGGTTGATCCACGTGAGATTGAAATAGCGCAGTATGCCGAAATCCGGCTGCGTCCAAAGCCAGGTACGGATGTGGCTTGGTTAAACGGTATGATGTATGTAATTATAGATGAAGATCTGTATGACATCTCTTATGTGGCAGACAGAACAGAAAACTTTATGGCCTTTAAAGAGACGGTGATGCGATACAACCCGGAATTTGTTGAACAGGTTACCGGCATACCGGCAAAAGACCTTATCAGTGCCGCACGCCTTTATGCCAAAGCCGGAAGAGGTTCTATTGCATATTGCATGGGCATCACCCAACATGCATTCGGCACCGACAATGTTAAATCGATTGCCAATCTTGCTATGTTGTGTGGAAATGTCGGGATCAAAGGAGGTGGGGTTAACCCCTTAAGAGGCCAGAACAATGTGCAGGGGGCCTGCGACATGGGCGCACTTCCGAATGTACTCCCTGGTTACCAGTCTATTTCCGACCAGGAAACCGTCAGGAAATTCGAAAAGGTCTGGGGTAAGAAACTTCCGGCAAAACCGGGACTTGCGGTAACCGATATGTGGCCCGCTATTCTGGAAAAGAAGATAAAAGGGATGTACATCTTGGGTGAAAATCCTGTTGTGAGTGATCCCAACTTAAAAGAGGTAGAAGCGGCTTTGAAAAAACTGGATTTCCTGGTGGTTCAGGATATCTTCATGACAGAAACGGCAAAGCTGGCCAATGTAGTCCTTCCTGCTGCCAGTTTCGCTGAAAAAGAGGGTACTTTTACCAATACGGAAAGACGGGTCCAACGGGTGAGGCAAGGGTTAGACCCCCTGGGGGATTCCAGACCCGATTGGAAGATCATCTGCAACCTGTCTGAAAAGATGGGAATGCCTATGAATTACGATACCCCTGAAGAAATCATGGAAGAAATTGCCTGTCTTGTGCCGATTTACGGCGGGATTCACTACGAACGTCTCAACAAAAATAGTCTCCAGTGGCCATGTCCAAACTGGGAACATCCCGGCACGCCCTATCTGCATAAAGATAGTTTTACCCGTGGAAAAGGATTGTTTCAATCCGTGGAATCCATCCTCTCCGATGAACTTCCGAACGAAGAATATCCTTTTCTTCTTTCAACAGGAAGAGTCCTTTACCATTACAACAGCGGCACCATGACCCGCAAGGTGGAAGGGCTTAATTTGATTTTTCCTGAAGTAATCACGGAGATTCACCCTTTGGATGCGAAAAATAAAGGAATAGCGGACGGAAGTATGGTTAAGATAACATCACGACGAGGAGAGATTACTACGCGCGCCTGTCTTACCAAGAAAAGCCCTGAGGGAATTGTCTTTATTCCGTTTCATTTCGGGGAAGCAGCAGCCAACATTTTGACCAGCGACACCCTCGACCCAATAGCTCGAATACCAGCATTCAAAGTCTGTGCGGTTAGCGTGGAACCGGTATGACCCTATGAAGCCTTTGAAAAATGTTCAATTTTGTTCGAGTACAAGGAAGACGAAAGCGTAATTATCTTCTTCCGCTTGTAATGAATGCATAGGCATTATGGTTGTGGATTGACTCAAAATTTTCAGCGCTTACAGAAAACCAGGTAACATTTTTGTCCTTTTTCAGCTTTTCAGCAATATCCCGAACAATATCCTCAACAAACTTAGGGTTTGAAAAACCCTCTTCAGTTACATGCTTTTCATCAACACGCTTCAATACAGAATATACTTCACATGACGCGGATTTCTCCACCAGCTCTATCATATCTTCTATCCAGATAAATTTCTTAAATCTTATACTAAGCCTCACTTCTCCACGCTGATTATGAGCGCCTGCTTCACTGATTTCCTTTGAGCAGGGGCAAACAGAAGAAACAGGAACTATTACTTCTGATATTAGATCAAGTTTACCGTCATGGCCGCTCGATCCGATTATCACGCATGTATAGTCCATGAGTCCGGGAGAATTACTTAACGGGGCTTTTTTTTCAATAAAATAAGGAAATGTAATCTTAATATGCGCCGAATCTGCTTTTAAATGCTCCTTCATCTGTTCAAGAATGTTTGAGATTTCTTTCAAAGAAATCTCAGATCGAAACAAATGGAGCAGCTCAACAAAACGGCTCATGTGCGTGCCTTTATATTTTTCCGGCAAGTCCACATACATGTTTATTGAAGCAATAGTGTGCTGAAAACCGTTCTTACGGTCAAGAACCGTAATAGGGTATCGAAGATCTTTTATTCCTACCTTATCAACAGGTATATTGCGAAAATCGTGTTGGCTCTGGACATCTTTCATAGGTTTCAGGGTTCAGGGTTTTTAGAGGTTAATTGCTTTGCAATTTTCTTCATCTTTTTGCTTTTAAGTTCAGTACAAGCTCGCTTCCTGCCCGCTCGTGCCTGGCAGTGGCAAACGGAGCCGTATCATAACACAAAAATCTAATAAATCCACATTGGACTCAGATCAGTTCAACCTTGAACCGTGAACGGTTACCCTATTTTAACAAATAGTCTGTTTTCACATTGCTCATGGCCCTGAAGATATTCCCTTTTATCTTTTTATTGCTGCTATATAGCTGACTTAAAAGACTTTTCATTTCCTGTCGTTTCGATATTTTTGCCGAAGGACATGGATTGACAAAGGATGGAAATCCTTTGCTGCTAGCAAAACGGCTTATGATATTCTCATCCGTAAATGCAAGGGGCCTTATTACTGTAAGCTTTCCATGGAAAAAAGACTGGGAAGGAACCATAGTGCTGATCTCACCTGCATAACACATGTTCAAAAACAGTGTCTCAATTATGTCATCCTTGTTATGCCCAAGCGCCAGTTTGTTGCATCCAAGTTCATCCGCTATTTCAAAAAGCCGTTTTCTACGCAATCTGGAACATAAAAAACAGGGATTTTCACGATTTTCAGCGCTATGCGCTATTATCCCATAATCTGTATGCTCGACAATTAGTTTAAACCCATTTTGAGCGCAATAGGTTTTAAGCTGTTCGGTGAATCCCCCCTCAAACCCGAGATCAATGTAAATAACAAACAAATCATAATTTATTGGAATACGAGACTGACGTTCCTTTAAAATCCACATTAGTGAAAGGCTGTCTTTCCCTCCTGAAAGCCCCACCGCTATGCGATCCTTGTCAGATATCATCTCGTACCGGTGCATGGCTTTGCCGACAGCCCTGTTCAATACTTTATATATATAGTTTTGCTTTGCCAAAAGATTAAAACAGACTTTAAACCTAAGTTGAGCGATTTTTTGCGAAGATATGTGCTGAGATCTTGATGCATAAGAATTTGCAAAAACCGCAGGCATACCCGTGGATATGTCGAGGATTCTTGCAAAGCCTTTATGCGCAAGAGATTAGCGCAGATCGAGTAAAAAATCGCTCAATTTAGGTTAAGCTAATCCTTCTCTTCTTTCTCTTCTTTCTCTTCTTTTTTCCCCTTCTCTTCCTTTTCTTCCTTCTCTTCCTTCTCTTGCTCTTTTTTCAACACTACCTTGCCTGCTGCAATTTCCCGCAAAGTAACAACAACATCTTCATTTTTTGGTGAACTCACAAGATATTCAGAACCGTCACGGATCTGTCTTACACGTTTTGCAGCCATGTTGCATAATAAGAAACGGTTTGGCACCCTTTCTAAACAATCTTCTATCGTAATACGCGCCACAATAAAACCTCCATTATAAAAAATTTACAATATCTCCACCAGCTCGTAACACCTTTCTCCGCCAGGAGCCTGAATCTTGATCTCGTCTCCCGGTTTTTTCCCCACAACCGCTCTGCCAAGCGGTGAAGATACCGATATTCGCCCTTCCTCGATACTTGCTTCATACGGTCCGACAAGCTGATATTTTACATTCTCTTCATTATCTATATTTTCAAGTAGAACAGTGCAGCCAAATACAACACAGTCTTTGGAAAGTGTATCAGGATCGATGATATCAGCATTGGCCAGCTTGTATCCTAACTCACCTATCCGGCCTTCGATAAAACCCTGCCTGTCCTTTGCCGCTGTAAACTCCGCATTTTCACTAAGATCTCCATGAGCACGAGCTTCTTCAATAGCCTTTATGTTTTGAGGTCGCTCAACCTTTTGAAGATGTTCTATCTCTTTTTTCAGTTTATCGTACCCACTTCTTGTAATAGGTATTCTCTCCATTTAAACTCCATTTTTAATCTCTAATAATACCTTGGCGCTCTAATTCGTTAATTCAATGACGTATTTTATATAGATTTTTTTCACCGCCAGCTTCGCTCAAGGCACTAAGAACGCAAAGTTAAAAGTAAGTTAAGGCTCTTCAACCGGAAACCGGGAACCCAGGTTATAAATAATTTTCCGCCAGAATTTCCGCTATCTGAACTGTGTTGGTTGCGGCTCCTTTTCTAATATTGTCTGCTACAACCCACATATTTATACCGTTTGGAATCGACTCATCATTTCTGATACGACCCACAAATGTCAGATCCTGACCCGCTGCATCAATAGCGAGAGGATAAATATTCTTTTTTGGATCATCCACAACTTTAATACCAGGCTCATTCTCAAGAAGAGACTTAACTTCATCCGCTGAGATATGCTCCCTGGTTTCAATATTAATCGACTCCGAATGACTGAAATAGACTGGCACACGAACAGTTGTAGCTGTTACCCCCATTGTATCATCTTCCATGATCTTTCTTGTTTCGTCTACCATCTTCATCTCTTCTTTTGTATAACCGTTCTCAAGGAACACATCAATATGCGGAAGGCAGTTAAAAGCTATTCTATGAGGATACACATTTATCTTGTAATCAATAAAATTAATCATGGCTTTGGTCTGATCAAAAAGCTCATCAATTGCTTTTTTTCCTGTACCGGAAACCGCCTGATATGTTGAAACCACTATTCTCTTGATCCCGCATTTTTTGTGAATAGGATTAAGAGGAACAACCATCTGAATAGTCGAACAATTAGGATTTGCGATAATCCCCTTGTTTGTGTATTGCGCCACCGCATGTGGATTTACCTCCGGAACAACCAACGGAACATCCGGATCCATCCTCCATGCGCTTGAGTTGTCAATAACAACACACCCGTCTTTTGCCGCAAAAGGAGCAAATTTTACACTTGTACCGCCGCCTGCTGAAAAAAGGGCAATATCTACGCCCTTGAAGGAATTTTCGGTTAATTCTTCAACCTCCACTAAATCCCCTCTGAAACGAAGTTTGCGTCCTGCAGAGCGGCTGGAAGCCAGAAATTTAATAGACTTTACCGGAAAATTTCTCTCCTCAAGACATGTTATCATTTGATTTCCGACAGCGCCTGTAGCGCCTGCTACCGCAATATTAAATTTCTTCCCGGACATAAAATGCACCTCTCAACCTTAATGGATTCGACTTTTTACGAGTTTGTTAACCTTAATCTTTTTAAACTTTTTCTGTCTCAATATACTCTTTTATTAAATCACCGACCTCTTTTGTTGTGTATCCCATTCTTCCTGCCCCAACATCCTTCAGATCATCACGCAGTACCTTTATCACGCTATTTTCTATCAATGTTGCGGCTTTGCTTTCACCGATTGTCTCTAACATAATCTGGGCTGCCATAATAGCCGCAATGGGATTAATTACCTGCTTGCCGGTATATTTGGGAGCAGATCCGCCAATAGGTTCAAACATTGAAACACCCTCTGGATTAATGTTTCCTCCCGCGGCAATCCCCATACCACCCTGTATCATTGCTGCCAGATCGGTTATTATATCTCCAAACATGTTATCTGTAACAATAACATCGAACCATTCCGGATTCTTTACCATCCACATACAGACTGCATCAACATGCGCATAATCTGTTTCAATATCCGGGTACTCCTTTGCAACCTCATTAAAAGCGCGTTCCCACAAATCAAACGCAAAAGTCAACACATTGGTCTTTCCGCAAAGAGTCAGCTTTTTGGCTTTGTCGCGCTTTCTACAGTATTCAAAGGCATACCTGATGCATCTTTCCACGCCTTTACGTGTATTTATTGACTCCTGTATAGCGACTTCATCAGGAGTACCGCGCTTTAAGCTGCCACCAGCGCCCACATAAAGGCCTTCTGTATTTTCACGTATTACCGCAAAGTCAATATCTTCAGACGACTTGTTTTTTAAAGGTGTATTTACACCCTCGTATAATTTTACAGGTCTTAAATTAATATATTGATCAAAGTGAAACCTGAGCTTTAAAAGAATGCCTTTTTCGAGAATGCCCGGCTTCACATCAGGATGGCCTATGGCACCTAAGTATATCGCATCTGACAGGGCAAGCGACTCAAGCACTTTGTCAGACAGGATTTCTCCGGTTGCCATGTAATGCTCACCCCCTAAATTATAATGAGTAAAATTGAGACTAAAGCCGCATTTATCCGCAACTGTTTCAAGGACCTTAATACCTTCCGATACAACCTCAGGGCCTGTTCCGTCACCTGGAATTACTGAAATAGAATATTCTTTTGTCATGATAATATTGCACCTTAATAATTAATAATAATTGAGTTATAAAAAATCACAACCCCGCCATAGCGAGGTCGTTTCTAATAAAGCTAAAATTCAAAATCCTGACACATGATACCCGGCACCTGAACCCTAACACTCGATCCCTGGCACCTAACACCCCGACACCCGAACCCTGCTATTTAAATTGTGTTCGACTTGTTCCTCTTTGATTCGAGAGATTCGGCTTTTTTTTGTTTTATAATCTTATTATGTAGCCGTATGGTGATTAACGGGCCTGAAATAATATAGACACAACCTAAAAAGAACATGGCTATAGACGGTTGAGCAGCAATAAAGATCATTATCAGAATTGTAGTAACAAGAACATTGAAATTGATCTTTTGAAAAGGTTCGGGATTCTTTTTAAAACTTTTATATTTGATAGTGCTAACCATTAAAAAGGCAAGAACATAAAGCATTAAAAGAATTACCACAGAATTTACACTCTCCGCAATGTTCAATTTGTGACAAAATAAAACAGTTGCTGCCGCCATACCGGCTCCCGCAGGTATGGGAAGGCCAACAAAATAATCACTGCTGATACTTCCCGATTTTGTATTGAAACGCGCCAGGCGAAGGGCTCCGCATGTCATAAAAAGGAATGCTGCAAGCCAGCCAATTCTCCCCAAGGGCCTGAGAGCCCATAAATACACCATTAACCCAGGAGCAAGGCCAAAGGATATAAGATCTGCAAGAGAATCGTATTCCATACCAAACTTGCTTGTTGTATTGGTGGCCCTGGCGATTTTGCCATCTAACATATCAAAGATCACTGCAATTATTATGGCTACGGCCGCTGCAACATATTTTCCGTCTATGGAAGCTATAATTGCATAAAAGCCGCAAAAAATATTAAGGGATGTAAATATGTTCGGCAAAATAAATATTCCGCGACTAAGACTCTTTTTTTCAAATCTTTTTCTTTTCATATTAGATATCCCAAAATCGTTGTCCCTGCCTTTACAGTGTCGTTAATATTCACATTAAGTTTTGTATCGGCGGGTAAGTATATATCCAGACGTGAACCAAAGCATATCATTCCAAAACGCTGTCCACGTCCTAGCTTATCACCTTCATTAATGTTGCAGACAATACGCCTGGCAATCAGACCAGCTATCTGCACAACGCACATTTTTTCTCCCTTTTCTGTCTCAATAAAAACCGCGTTTCGTTCATTATCCCTTGAGGCCTTATTTAAATCCGCGGGAAAAAACTTCCCCGGATAATAACTGATCTTTTTTACTTCACCTTCATAGGGAATACGATTTACATGAACATTAAAAATCGACATAAAGACACTTATCTTCAGACATGTACCCTCATAATAAGGATTTTTGTCCACAATGCCCGCGCCAACAATCTTGCCGTCAGCCGGTGATACAACAGCGCGGTCAGCATTGGGAACAACCCTGTCCGGATCTCGAAAAAAATAGCATACAAAAAATGTAACCGCAAGTCCGGCAAGAGACAGAACAGTTAATCCTAAAAGAGCAAATATCAAGGTTGTAAAGACTGAAATAAATATAAAAGGATAACCTGGTTTTGCCACAGGATATGCTGTTTGAGCTGGTTGCTCCGGCCAGGAAAATTTATTCATAAAGTTATTCCAAATAAATATTTTTCAGAAATCTAAAATATTACTTATGATGGCTTTGTAAAAAGTCGTCACTCCGATAAAGGTCATTGTTTGGACTTTTTACGAATTCATCATTTTATAATAAAGCATTTTCTATATAAATTATCAAATTAAAAGAAAGAACCTAACACAATATTGTTATTTATAAAGAATTTGCTTACTTATTGCAATTATTATTTTTATCTTGGCTTACAGGCAAGTTATTTTTTGTGCTTTCGTGATAAATAAAATGTTTTTGGTTATGGCCTGGCTGGGAGTTCCGCATAGGATTTCCGAACATAATGGGGCACAAACATGCCAATATCATCAGTATCATTTTTCTCAAATCTATCCATGCTGATACAGGCAATGGTTGAAGCACGAATAATGTTTTGACCGGGCAAAGCAAAATACGCCTTATCACCAATACTGTCTATAATAATCTTTTTATAAACTAAAGCTCCATCTCCAACAAATATGCACGGCTCATTAATATCGGAAACCGCCTGGACAGGCGGAAGGACATCTTCATCAATTTCCTTTTTCAATATCCCGCTCTCAATCCTGTAGCGGGAAAAATAGACTTCCCCTCTACGTGCATCTAAAAAAGGACAGATTAGATATGGCGAAAATGAATTCTGCGTTGCAAGGGCATCAAGGCTTGACACGCCTATAATCGGTTTGCTGTTCGCCAAAGCAAGCCCCTTTATTGCGCTTATTCCTATTCGCAGTCCTGTAAAACTTCCAGGCCCTTTTGTAACGGCAAATCCGTCAAGATCGGAAACAGTAATACCGGATAAACCAATTACTGTATTGATCATCTCCATCAGGTGTTTTGAATGCGTTTCTTTCCTGGATATGTTTACCTCGGCAAGCAACAATTCTTTGTCGACAATGGCAACGCTACAGCTTTTTGTGGCCGTGTCAACGGCAAGTATCTTCATGTACAAACCTTTTGGGATTTATGATTTATGATTGTTGATTTATGATTGTTGGAATCGCTTCGCCCTGCCCGCCATCCCGAGCCATACTCAATGCTTTTCATCTTTTTGTTGCCTTGCTCAGACGAGGCAGGCGGTTCTATCTTTTCAATCAACAATCAACAATCGACAATCATCAATCCTTGCCCTGACCTCTGACTTTTGACTTCTGACTTCTTTCTTTTTCCATTGCAACTGTCAAAACTTCATCCATACGCTTTACAGGAACAAATCTGATTTTCCGTTTGACGTTCTTAGGAATCTCGACAAGATCCTTTTTATTTTTTTCAGGAATGATTATTGTTCGGATTCCAGACCTTAATGCGCCAAGGGCTTTTTCCTTTAAACCGCCAATCGGGAGAACCCTCCCCCTTAGCGTAATTTCACCTGTCATGGCAACATCCTTACAAATCGGCTTATTCATTAAAACAGAAATAAGGGCTGTAGCCATTGCAATGCCGGCTGATGGGCCATCCTTGGGAATTGCTCCTGCAGGAACATGTATATGAACGTCAATATTGTCAAAGAAGTTATTTTTAACACCAAATGAACCAAGATTTGCCCTGGCATAACTCACAGCCGCGCGAGCAGATTCCTGCATAACATCACCGAGCTGACCTGTTACAATCAATTCCCCCTTGCCTTTAATAAAAGATGCTTCAATATACAAAACTTCACCGCCGGCCTGCGTCCATGCAAGTCCTGTAGACAAACCGATCTGGCTCTCTTCCTGATCCATTTCAGGATAATATTTGGGAACACCCATGTACTTTTGCAGATTGTTTCTTGTAATGTGGAAAGGCCCTTTTTCTCCTTCAGCAATTTTACGGGCCACCTTGCGGCATATCCTTCCTATCTCCCGTTCAAGGTTTCTTAAACCTGCCTCAGCTGTGTACTGGGTTATCAACTGAAGCATTACCCCATCACTGATGGTCATGAGTTTCGATTTTAAACCATTCTCCTTGATCTGGCGGGGTAAAAGGTAAGTTCGGGCAATAATCTTTTTTTCCTCCTCTGTGTATCCGGAAAGTGTAATTACCTCCATTCTGTCGAGAAGAGCCGACGGAATAGTATCTGTTAAATTGGCCGTAAGTATAAACATAACCTTTGAAAGATCAAACGGCAGGTTTATATAGTGGTCGCTAAACTCAAAGTTTTGTTCCGGATCAAGAGCCTCGAGCAGCGCTGCAGAAGGATCACCACGAAAATCGGACCCAAGCTTGTCAATTTCATCCATCATAAACACAGGATTCTTCGTGCCGCACTGTTTCAAGCCCTGTAATATCCGTCCAGGCAAAGCTCCGATATAGGTGCGTCGATGCCCCCGTATTTCTGCTTCATCATGTATACCGCCCAAAGAAATACGAACAAACTTGCGATTCATAGCGCTTGCAATTGATCTGCCAAGTGATGTCTTTCCCACACCAGGAGGACCGACAAAACAAAGAATCGACCCTTTTGTCTTGGGGTTCAGCTTACGAACACTTAAATGTTCCAGTATCCGATCCTTTACAATATCAAGACTATAATGATCCTTGTCGAGTATCTTTTTTGCGCTCTTAATATTGATGTCTTCCTTTGTCGTTTTACTCCAGGGCAGATCAACAAGCCAATCGAGATATGTTCGAACAACCGAAGCTTCCGCAGAATCAGGATGCATCTGTTCAATACGCTTCAATTGCTTTTGCCCCTCTTTTTTTGCTTCCTTTGACATGCCGGCGCGTTTTATTCTTTTTTTGTAATCTGCTATCTCCTGCGCCTTTTCATCCTGTTCGCCCAATTCCTTATGAATAGCCCTGACCTGTTCTCTAAGAAAGTAATCACGCTGGGTTTTGGATATTTCATCCCTGACATTGGACTGTATCTTTGCCTGTATTGATGAAAGCTCCACTTCACGACAAAGCATATTGTTAACTTTTTTTAATCGCTTTACAGGATCGATAGACTCAAGCAACATCTGGGATTCATTGATCTTCAGTCTAAGATTCGAAGCTACAAGATCAGCTAATTTGCCGGGATCGTTAATGTTTTCTAAAATACTGCCGACATCTCCGGTCAATTCCCCCCGAAGAGCCAGAATTTTCTCGGAATACTCCCTCACACTCCGCATTAAGGCCTCGGTTTCAACATTGATCTTTTTAACAGGACTTTCAAGAATGGTTTCGATCTTTACAATATAAAATGCTCTCTTCCGTACAAATTTAAGTATTTTTGCCTTGGCAATACCCTGCACAAGGGCTTTAACGCTGCCATCAGGAAGCTTTAACATACGCAAAATCCTGCCTATGGTTCCAACTCTGTATATTTCATCAGCCCCGGGGTCTTCAAGGCCTGAATCCTTTTGAGTGGCTAACATTATATAATTGTCTTTTGTGACAGCCGATTCCACTGCACGCACAGACTTTTCACGCCCGACAAAAAGCGGAAGAAGCATATCAGTAAAAATCACCACATCTCGCACAGGCATCAAGGGAAGAGTTTTGGGGATATCGATAATATTATCATTTTTTTCAATAATACTGATCAGATCATTTCTATCGGTTTTTGCCATTATTTCTCCAATTTTGTTCTTTTATTGTTTAAGTATGTTTAAGCATATTAATATAAGGCTAAATTTGTCTTTTACAATATTAATATCGACAATTTTATCAAAGTCCATTTCCTGTTGCTGTCTTAATTGTTCATAATTATATGCAAAAGAGGCGGCTTCAAAATGTTCAATTTTGTTCAAGGTCAAGGAAGGCGAAAATATAGCGCTGACGCTTCACTTCGTGCAACCGCAGGAATACATTGAGTATTTCGAGGATAGCGCTAAAGGTTAGCGCTAACGCTTCACTTCGTGTCACTCCGTGCAAAATTTGAGTCTGACGCAGAGATTGGGCAAAAGGGGACGTTTTGAAATTGGCTCAAAAGTATTTTTATCGGCTTTCCGGCCTTGATTTTTAGATTAAATACATCTATATTTGCATTTTGACTTAACCCATAATTTGAAAACTTGTAACTTTTTAGCTTTCTGAAATAAGCAGACCACAGTGAGCTTCAAGTATGATTAAATTTTATACTGGAAACTGTTTGAGTAGATTATGGATCGTTATGAAAGAACCATAACCAATTTGCTTTAAAGATAAAACATTTCCTTAAAACAAAAACCTTTATTAATAGCCCGGGCAAGTTCTTTCATTACGAGCCGTTATCTACAAGTTTTTTCAGTATAAAATTTAATCATACTTGAAGCGGTCATATTTTTCAAAAAGCTAAAATATTACGAAAACTTTATGTTTAATCACCTCATTGAAATAATAATTTTTATATTCGGCATGTGTGTAGGAAGCTTTGCAAACGTATGCATATACAGACTCCCTCTCTCACAATCAATTATTAGCCCTGCGCGTTCATTCTGTCCAAACTGCAAAGCAATAATTCGATTCTATGATAATATTCCTGTTTTAAGCTATCTATGGCTTAAAGCGCGCTGCCGACATTGCAGCCAGCCGATACCTTTTCGATATCCATTGGTTGAAATGATTTGCGGCTCTTTTGCTCTTTGCACATTTCTTAAGTTTGGGTTTTCATTTGAATGCCTGATTTACTTTGTCTTTATTACATCCCTGGTTATAATAACCTTTATTGATATTGATCACCAGATAATACCTGACATTATCACACTCCCAGGCATACCAATCAGCTTTCTTGCGTCCTTTGTGCTGCCCTCACTAACTTACAAAGACTCTCTACTGGGTCTGCTGGCCGGAGGTGGAAGTCTGTTGATCGTTGGATGGATATATTATCTTATTAAAAAGGTTGAAGGAATGGGAGGCGGCGATATTAAACTTCTCGCCATGATCGGAGCAATATTAGGATGGAAAGGAGTTCTCTTTACTATTTTTATTGCATCTGTTACCGGCACATTAGTTGGAATTATCATCATAATGCGCTCCCAAAAGGACATGAAGGTTCCTGTTCCTTTTGGGCCGTTTCTATCTATAGGCGCTATTACATATATCTTTTTTGGGCCAAGTCTGATGTCTTGGTATATTAATTTGCTCAGATAGGTTTTATAGATAGTTATACCTAAATTGAGCGATTTTTTACTCGATATGCACCGATCTCTTGCGCATCAAGGATTCGCGAAAATCCTCGACATATCCACGGGTATGCCTGCGGTTTTCGCAAACCCTTATGCATCAAAATCTCGGCACATATCTTCGCAATAAATCGCTCAACTTAGGTTATAGAAAAATTGATGCATTTTTCTGCATTATTTCAAAATCTTTCTCAGTTAAACCAGCGCCACAAACAATCTGTTTAGCCATATTTATATCTATCAGATCGCCAGGATCATGTGTGTCGGTGTTAATTACAAGCTTTGCGCCGATTTCTTTGGCAAGCTTTCCAACATGTCCATTTGTAAGTGAATGCCCTTTACGCGCCGATATCTCCAAAAAAATCCCTCTTTCCTTTGCCTTTAAAACTTCCTCTTCAGTAATAAGGCCGGGATGCGCTAAAATATCGATATCTGCTTCAAGAGCAGCGCTATTAGTGCCTGGAGCAACCGGTTCGACAATTGTTTCGCCGTGAACAATAATAATCTTTGCGCCGAGAGAACGTGCTTTTTTAGCACTTTCCCCAATTAATGAAGGAGGAACGTGTGTAATTTCAATGCCAGGAATAACCTTTATGTTAACAACTCTGTTTAACTCCTCTGCTACCTCGACAAGCCTGGGAATAATAAAATCGATATTTGATAAATCTCCATGATCTGTAATTCCAATTCCCTTTAATCCGGCAAATTCAGCGCGTCTTACCAACTCAGATGGAATCAAGACTCCATCACTAAAAATCGAATGCATATGAAGATCAATCATAATTTGTTTCTCGTTTCTTGTTGCTGGTTATTGGTTACTCTGGTTGCTCGTTTTTCAGCTTTTGAGCTTTTCTATACCTGATGGCCTGATAAAAAAGTCTTTTGTGAACGGCTTTGAGCATTTTGGGAAAAAAGCAATTAAGATGTTCATCGTTAAGAAATGCAAGCTGTTTGAGGCCGTTAGGCCGAGTTCTTGCATTTTAGATGAATATCTTAATTGCGCCCAAAATGGTCATGAAGTGAAGAAAATCGACTTTTTACAAGTTCATCCTATTTAACCAGTTTAATAACAAGAAATCCAACACTCATTCTCTTAATCAGCAGTTCAATGGAT
>JAUVHU010000031.1 GCA_030593145.1 Desulfobacteraceae bacterium | reverse complement strand
AGCCAAAGGGCAGGGACTATAGTGGGAAAAAAGACGTAAATGAGGTGATCGTCTGTGAAGAATTCAGAAATACATACTGACGACAGGAAGAACAATACTCTTACCAAAGAAGCCAAACAGATTGAGCGGGTAGCTCTTTATGCGTTACTCATTAACTTTGTGCTCACAGGAATCAAAGGCATACTCGCATACTTTTCGGGCAGCTTGGCCGTTGCCGCAAGTGCGATCGACTCCGCAACTGATTCTGTCGCTTCCCTCACTATATTAGGTGGCCTAAAATTATCGAGCCGCAAAAGTCCCACCTTTCCGTATGGATTGTACAAGATTGAAAATGTAATCTCGGTGATTATGGCGATGTTCATCTTTTTTGCAGGATACGAAATCGTCCGTAACATCCTCTCACCAAGTGCAAAACCGCCAACCATTACGTTGGGGCTCATCGGTTGGTTATCAGCGGGAATATTAATCACGTTTTTGTTTGGACAGTATGCGATAGCCATAGGCAAACGAACTAAATCCCCGACCCTGATCGCTGAAGGTCGCCATCGTCAGGTTGATGTGTTCTCTTCACTGGTGGTGGTGCTGGCAGTGGGACTTCACTATTTTGGATTAAATATAGATTTTTTTGGAATAACCATAGATCACATTGCAGCAGGACTGGTACTTATTTTTATCGGCTATGCCGGATGGCAGATACTTTCCAACGGGATGCGCGTGCTCCTCGATGCCTCCCTTGACCCTGAAACGCTGGACCAGATACGAAAGATTATCGAGTCACAGCCAATGGTAACAGAAATTCGACGGCTGGCCGGTCGGAACGCGGGCCGTTACCGCTTTCTGGAAACAGAGGTGGTTTTGCGTACCGGCAATCTGGAAAAAGCTCATGCAATCAGTCAAAATATCGAAGCGAACATTATAAAACAGATGCCTCTGGTAGAGCGGGTGGTGATTCACTATGAGCCCCAGGTGCGTGAGTACTTGCGTATTGCAGTACCGCTTGCAGACAGTATGGGGCAGGTCAGCGCTCATTTTGGCGAAGCGCCCTACTTTGCCGTGGTACTCTTGCGTTTGGCTGACGGGAACATTGAACGGGAGGAGATAGTAACCAATCCGCATACTAAGGTCCCTAAGGCCAAAGGAATTCGTGTGGCCGAATGGCTGCTTGAGCATAAAGTAGACGTGGTGGTAGTAAAAGAGGATTTACATAAAAAAGGGCCGGCATACGTTTTCGCTGATGCCGGAGTAGAGTTGCAAGTATCTACGGTCGGCCGGTTGAGTGAAGTGATTGACTTCTTCAGGAAGCAAGGGAAAAATTACGTTGGTGCAGAACATACAGCGGGAAGAGTTTAACACGATCCCGGCCTTTGTCCTGGCTACGCTTGTTCTTCAAATGGGTTCGGAATGGGGATATAGGGAGGTTAAATTATAGATGTGTCACTTTTGTCGTTATTAGAAAGTTTCGCTGCTACATACCTGCTCAGACTTCTCAGCGAGCTCTATGATTCGGTCCCGCACCTGCTCAAAGCCGGCATCAATTTCTTGTTTGCCTTGAAACACTGTTTCAAAGACCTTTAGCCCGAAGAGATCATCTTTTTGCACAGTCAGCCTCACCGATCCTGATGTGAAGTGACCGTTTTGGAGTATCATGTCTGCGTCTCCGTCCACGATGCCGATGACTGGAATTTGGAATCGGTATAGGATATCTCCAACAACGGAGGTTGTATCGTCTCCTACTGTGACGACACCTTCTGCTTCGTGGGCTAAATCGTACACATGCATACCGGCATGGTCGATAAACACTACTCCGTATCCCTTTGTCTTTCGTGTTCGGGGCCTATGTTCCATGCATCGAAGCGTATTGGTGGAGGCCAACTTAACTGCTTGCAGATCCACGCCTCCGAACCGGTCCAATTTTTCGATTCCATGCTCTTTGACCTCTGCTCCTTGAATTTCGATTATGTGGCCGTTTTTACATGCAATTATAACCTCCGTTCCGGTTGCCCGGCCTGCTATAATGCCGTTTATGAGGATGAAGTCGCCGGGAGCAGCGGTTGTCATGCGACGGTATACTCTTCCGTCCGCTTCCCAAACAGATGGTTTGATCAGTATTCCATCTCTTTGCGGGATTCTCATTTGCCGCAATATGCCGGTTATATGCGGATCGCATCCTTCAGCCCATTCTACAAAGAAAGGTCCGCTGCATTCCACTTGCACAATCGGTATATCTACTCTTGCGCGTTCAACGATCATGGCTCCAAAGACCAGTCCTGCTTGTTCGGATTTGGCGTAATTGACGATAATGACGGCATCGACCTGTGAAGCCAGATCATGGATACAGGCTCCGGGCATTTTTCCCCAAAACTCGATTCCTTTCAATCCATTGTCGATTGCCGCAGTGCGACCCATGGTGCCGGCTAACACACAGCGCACATCGTCTAAAGCTTTCATAGCGTCAATGATTCGAGATCCCCAGCCGGAGTCAAACACCTCCGGTCCGTGAAACAAGAGTCCAATCATTTTGTCACCCCGAACAGCTTCTTGTAAAGCTCGATGTGCTGTCGGCTCCATACAGCGTCATGGTCATGGTCGTGTTCCTCCCAATATCGTGCATTTTGCTCCCAGATATCGATCGGTTTGCTATAATGTGTCACATCCATGCCTGATTGAGCCATGATCTCGACCGCGTGTTCATAGGCATCCGCGGCAAGAAAATATGCCTTTTTCTCCTCACAGAAAATCGCAAGTTTTTCATAAACCGCAATACATGCGTCCCAGTTCTTTATCTGTTCGTGGATCTGTGCCGTTCGGTACGCAAGAATGACTGCCAGTTCTTTGTATCCTCCCCGCATTGCAGCAGACAACCCCTTTTCATATGCGGACACTGCGGCATCCGTTTCACCACGAGCTTCGAACAGGCACGAGGCATTCATGTATCCGTGAATCCCTAATGCATAGCTGCCCTTAAGAGTCTTTAGTTCTGCATACTCAAGCCATTGATTTTGATCAGAGGTGTTTCGTGCTTCAGCCTCCAATCTCCGTCCGTGATAGTACGTATCGTCTTTAACAGTTTCCCAATTCATCTATACTCTCCTTTTTTAAGCAATCCTATATTGTTCTCAGACATGAAATAGTATTCAGATCAATCCGAACTTAACCCTTGTTGCTCATTCACTGGCCTGGTTGGCAATATATACGGATGATCGTTGATTGAGATTATTTCCGCTTCTACTCCGTATACGGACTTTATGTTTTCAACAGTCATTATTTGCCGTGGTTCTCCGGTACAAAAGACTTTGCCTGCTTTCAGCATCACCATCCTGTCTGAAAAGCGGGATGACAGGTTCAGGTCGTGCATCGCCAAAATAGCAGCCACGCCGTTTTTTTTTACCATGTTGAAAATCATTCCCATGGTTTCCATTTGATGTTTGAGGTCCAGATTGCTGGTCGGCTCATCCAAAAGCAGGTAATCGGTATCTTGTGCCACTGCCCTGGCAAGCAGGACTTTTTGCTTTTGTCCGCCGCTTAACTGATCAAAATCCTGCAAAGCAATATCATGAAGATCCATGGATTTCAGGCTCCTGGCTACCAATTCCAGATCTTTTTGAGACGGTTTCCATGTAATGTATGGCCTTCTTCCCATCAAAACCGCATCAAAGACTGTGATTGGAAACTTGGAAGGTGAGCTTTGTGGCACATAAGCAATAGATTTTGCAATGTTCTGTCTCTTCATCCGGGAGACATTCTTCCCGTTGATCAGGATGGTACCTTTTCCTGGTTTCATTATTCCCGCAATACATTTTAGAAGGGTAGTTTTCCCGGTTCCGTTAGGCCCAACGATACTCAGGATTTCCCCCTTGTTCAGTTCTATCTCAATATCTTTTAAAATGTGTTTGCTTTTATATCTGAAAGAAATTTTGCAGATGCTTAACATTACCAGTATTGTCTCGTCTTTTTCATTAACAGGTAAAAGAAAAACGGCACTCCTATGAAAGCAGTTACAATGCCTATCGGTATAACCTGCGGTGCCCACAGCGTTCTTCCAAGAGTATCTGCCGTTAGAACAAGAACAGCGCCTACAAGCGCGGAAGCCGGAAAAAGGAACCAGTGATCTCCTCCAATAACCATTCTCGCTATATGGGGAGCGACAAGTCCTACAAAACCTATTACACCGGCAAAAGATATAGCAGCGGCCGTAATTAAGGAGGCAAAAACCATTCCTAACATTCTTATTCTTGTAACATTTACCCCCAATGCCTTTGCAGATTCATCCCCTGCGGCAAGGAGATTAAAATCCCATGACCATCTTAGTATTATGGGTGTGGGAAGAAGTATCATAACCGAGGCCACGCCGATTTCTTTCCATCCGACTTTGGACAGGCTGCCAAAAAACCAGAAAACGATTTCATGAACCTCTTCCACTGTTCCCATATATTGAAAAAGGGAACTGAGCGAAGAAAAGAAAAACATAATGGCGATTCCTGCTAATATCATTGTCTCCGGTGTATAGCTTTTTAGCTTCGCTATTGAGAGGATGAAAAAGGAAGACAGCAGGGCAAAAAAGAATGCGTTTCCCGCAATAAGATACTCACTGTAAAAGCTGCCGCCGAAAATGATTGCCGTGACTGCTCCAAATCCGGCGCTGGAGGCTATTCCGAGGGTATAGGGTGATGCCAGAGGATTTCGAAGTATTGCCTGGAACACTGTCCCGGCAAGGGCAAGCCCGCCTCCGACCAAAACAGCCATAATTATACGGGGAAGCCGTAGTTTCCAGATAATTGCATGGGCTATGCCGGAATCTTGAAAAATCGCTGTAACTGAATCTTTGAATCCCATTGATGACGCGCCTTGAGACAAGGCTATCAGAGCTACGCCGAACAACAACGCTGCCAGAAAGATCACGAAGGAGAGTTTTTTGCGGGTAACGCCTTTATATTGTTCGCATATGTCTTTCATATTACTCATAGAAACCAGTTGTGAGTTGCGTATTGTTCTAAACTCGTAACTCACAACAAGGTTCAATTCCCGAAGTTCTTAATTCCTCAATCCCTTAATTTTCGTTTGGATAAACATACACACCCTGGTATTTAATGCTTTGGAATTTTTCAAGATACTCTTTGTGGAGCTTTTTTGGGTCGAACTCCTTAAAGGCATCGGGATAAAACCATTTTGCCATATAACCTGTACCTATAATAGCCCTCGGGCCTGTCCAGATTTCATTTGCCATTACAAAAACCTTATTCTCCTTTACAGCCCGAATGTTTTCCCACGCGGGTCGGGCCATGACTCTGTCTCTGATCCTTTTCAACGGGATCGCATCGGTCATTGAATAACTGGTGCCGCAGGTGCTCTTTGTAGTTGTCTTAACAATGAGATTCGGATTGTTCATCAAAATCCATTCAGGAGTTATCTCAGGATAAGGTATGGAAAGATTAGAGGCAATATTATGTCCTCCGGCCAGAACACACATTTCATGGCCGCCTGAGCCGGGTCCGGCGGTATGGTATTTGGAATCTCCTTCGATGTACACATCAGGTTGATCGCTGATATTTTTCAGACCCTTTTGTATAAGTTCCAAGTTTTTCCGGTACCAGGCAATGATGTCCATTGCCTCCTTTTCTTTTTTCAGAATGCGGCCGAGAACCGCCACCTCTTTTTCCAGTGTGCCGAGCCTGAAGAAATCCAGGCGGATTACTTTAACGCCAAAGGGCTCGAGTTTCCTTTCCATATCCCGGCCGGGACGTTGCGAATAGCACAATACAATATCCGGGTTTAACTCAGCAACCAGTTCATAATTGAGCCCCTTCCAGTTCCCAACTTTGGGTTTATCTTTTAACTTGGGCCAGAACTGAGAGTTTCTTGAAATGTCCGAGTAGACGCCAATAACAAGATCTTCCGCCTTAAGCGCGCGGATTATCTCCAGGGCATCTGAGGTTAAGACCACCAGTTTTTTGATCGGCAGACTTACCTCCACGGATCTCCCCGCAGCATCTTTTATGCTGATACTTTCCCCTGCCATTGCTTCACGGGTTACTGTTTCACCCGAAACAAGCAAACAGAAAAGAAGCGTTGTAATACATATTATAGTGAAATATTTTTTCATTGGATATGAAATCATGTTTTTTTATTAAAAAGAGAAACTAACGCCTGCTTCCACGCGTACCCCGTCTAAGGGATAATAGGCATAATGATTTGGTGTGCCGTCATTATTCCTATCCCCTTTTTCATTAAATATATTTTCCCTCTCTCTGTTAAAAATGTTATTGCCGAGCGCCCAAATTTTATAGGTGCCCCGATTGTACGACAACATGGCGTCAACCATAACATAGTCGTTCATCTCATAACGATTAAGCACATCAATATACTGTTTGCCGTAATAGTTTACGTCAGCGCTGAACTTGAAATACTCCAGGAAATAGAAATCCAGACCAAGGGTGGATGTAAATTCCGGAACATGGGGTAATTTCTGGCCCGATATGTCGAGGTTTTTTAGGGTGTCACCGGCAGGTGTAGCGCCCCATTCATATGCCCTGAAGGTCGCCTCATCCCACTCGGCATGCTGATATGCGCCTGAAAGGCGGTATCCGAAATACCGGCAAAGTCGTCCCGTTGCTTCCAGTTCAATACCTTTGTGCTCTGATTTACCGATATTCTTGTACCCCTTCCAGGACGATCCGTCATAGATCGACATGTATTTATCCTTTACATTCATAAGATAACCGGTGAGAGCCAGACTGAACTTTGAATCGAAATATTGCTTGTAGCCCAGCTCGTATGTGAGATATTCTTCAGCTCCTAAGTCTTCGGCCTTGCATAAAGGGGAGTCGTATTCCATGGCATATTTGTAGTAGATAAGCACCGGATACCAATATGACCGCGAGGCTGAGGCGTAAATAGTTGAATCCTGGGTGGGATGAAAGGCAGGGGTTACATTCCAACTGTAATCAGTAACATTTTTGGTTACATGTTTAGGCTGCTGATTCTTGATGTCGTATCGCACATCATCAATGCGACCACCCAGATTAAGTTCCCACTCTTCGCCAAAGTCAAACTCATTGCTTACAAAAAGACCCCAGCGTTCCCTTTCCGTGTCCAAGTCAGCCTTGGCTACAGCAGTGTTTTGTGAAGCCGAAAGAGGTTCAGGAGACCACGGATATGTTTTTTTCTGATCAAACTCAATCTTTTCATAATCTGCTCCAAAGGTGGGTGTATATGCAATCTCCGCAAAATAAAAATGGTAGCCTCCAGAGGCCCGGGCAAGAAACCGATTTTCGTCGCGATCTTCCCTGTAACAGTAATATGAACTGGTTTTGCTGTAATCAGGATCGAGTATGTATTTAAGATAATCATACGTATGTTCGGTATCATCATAGGAAATGAAGCTGTTGATAAAAAAATTATTCTCCTTGTGTGTGAATTCGAGATTCGTGGCGACATTCTCGTCATCGTCTTCCCTGTTGTGAATCAGATCCGAATTTGCTTCTGATGTTGGAAAAACACTATCTGTTCGGTAGTTTTCAATCTGCCATTTGGTCTTTTTCTCAGACGTATCGTATTCTAAGTCTCGCCAAGCCAGGTTAAAACCAAGGCGCGTATCTTCTGAGAAGTTGTATCCAACGCCTAAGTGAGCAGCGCTTCTTTCTTTTTTCTCATCCTCATAACCATCCGTATCCAAACGGGAGCCGCCAAAACCATAATCCCACTCAGCAATTCGTCCGGTTATACTGGCCGATTCCTCCATGGTATTCCAGGAACCATAGGAGACACCTATTTTGACTTGAGGTGGCCCCTCTTTTCCCCTCTTTGTGATGATGTTGACAATACCGCGAGCAGCATCAGGGCCAAAGGCTATGCTTCCAGAGGAACGCAGCACTTCGATCCGGTCTATATCGGCAAGAGGTATAGCATCATATTCCACATATCCGGAAATTCCTGAGTTTGCAGGAATACCATTCACCAGCACCAAGACTCCGGCAGACTGCACGCTTCGGTTCCCCCTGAATGTGGCGCGTTTTCGGGTATCACTGTCTTTAACCACCCCGGGAATATTCTCAAGAACATCCACTATGTTGCTTGCGCCCATTTCTTCGATTTCATCTGAAGTGATAATGCTGATGCCGGCAGGAGTTTCTACGAGCCTCTTGTCAATACGGGGCGCGGTGACGATCACCTCTTGAAGCTTAATAATTTCTCTCTCTCTTTCCTCTTCTTCAGCAAGGGCGAGGTCGCTGTTGGCAAAGATTACTCCAAGTAAACAAATCAACAACAAAAACCTTTTCATTGTTATCTCCTTTTTTAAAAATAAAAAAACCACAAAGGTTGTACGGTCTTCCGACCATTATGAAAACCTTCGTGGCTTCAAAACTAAAAAGGCCATGAAGGCTTAAAAAGGGGAACTTTCCCTCTTAAGCCTTCATGGCCTTTTTAGTTTTTTGTATTACCCTATTTTTCTACGCGTAATAGTTTAATTCGTGACTTTTTACGAGTTCATCAATGTTAAGCCTTCATGGCTAAGCTTAAAGTCACTGAATCTAATTCATTTACTATAAGTTATAATGATAGGTATATTCTATTTAGTCAAGAAACTTTTCGTTTTTTATATTATATTTAACCCTGATTGAGCGAAAATAATTACTTAATATACTCAATTCTGCTAACCCCGGCCCAAAGAAAATATTTTTTGAGGGGTTTACGTATTTAATCAAATAATGGTGGTCAAAAATAACAATCCCAGGCAGGTGATCATCAGGCCGGCGATTGTTTCAATCAAATACTCCAGTCTAATCACCAGGCCGCTGTTTTTGGCAACCATTCCAAGTGAGGCGGTTTTGCCTAATACGCCAATTACAACTACGCATGTGATGGTAATGGCCATACCGAGGGAAAGGGTAACCCCAAGCATGATGCCCAATCCGACCAGATTCATAGAGAGAGCAAACAGCATAACCATTACTACCCCAGGGCATGGGATCATACCGACCACCAATGCGGATAACAAAGGACTGTTGAAATACTGTTTATCGCTCTTATCGAAAGATGGGCTGCTGTTTTTCGCACTTTTTATCCATCTGTAAATGCTTTTGATCAGAATACCCAAACCCAGACAGGTAATCAGGCTGAAGCTGATGATTTGGGTGATGCGGGTCACGTCTTCCAATGTTCCTGTAATACTTTTTTGCAAAATGATGCGGATGATCAGGACAAACAGGATTCCCGATAAACCGTGAAACAAGGCAATAAAATTGCCGAAAAGTATTCCTCTGAATAATCCTGGGCGTTGAGATAGAATGTACGATATGGCAAATAGTTTGCCATGCCCTGGACCGGCTGCATGGATTACTCCATAGGCAAAAGCAACCAGTAACAAAAAGGCCAAAGGCTTCAGGCTGTTGGTCTCTTTGGTTTCGCGCATCAGATCCGCCATTTTCTGATTAAGCCGGTGCTGCCACAAAGCGATCATGGACAGAAACGGATTGCCGGCAGCAGGATGCGTCGTCATACGATGAGCTTCTGATTTAGGTTTGGCGGTAAACGGGTTTTGCGCAAAGACCTGCTGCGGCATAACTGCTATGTAAACAGTCAAAAGGCAAAGTAATAAAAATGTGATTCTCATGACTTTAACCTGAATTTCAGAAATAGCGCCCAGGGGTTGAGCATATCAAAATAAATCGAGGTGGATTTGTCTTCTTTGATGGAGCTTTCAATCACAAATCGATCTCCATTTTCAACAAGTGCGGGCCGGTTTTGGGCAAAGAAAATAGCGGTATAATAGGAGGGATCATATGCGGCGATGACGATTTGTTTAAACAATTCGTTGGCTTTCACATGGCAAGGCACAAAAAAGTGATAGGAAAGCCTGCCGTTTTTTAAAACAGCATTGAAATCTTTGATCAATTTAACTTTGAAGGGCTGACCATCGATTTTCACGAAGATAAAGTAATCGTATTCAGTAATATATGAGAATGCTTTTTCTTTTACCATTGCAACTTCGGCTGGCTCCAGAGAGTTGTTTTGGTTTTGATCGTAATCCGCGGCAATCATGCTGCTGAACATTTCATCGAAATGCCACTCGACACCAAATCCTGCCAGGCCTTGATCGTCAAAGACGATGTTTAATCGCTGGACAATAAATATATGCGGATGGGCAATTACATTAGAGCCCATACATAAGACATTCAAAGAAAGAATCAGATATAATACCTGCTTTCCAAACCGAATCATGTGTTTTTCACCATCAGCAGTTTCATTTTCAGGAATATTTTTTGATATAATGGATAAGTTGTTTTCGTTTGCTGTGCCGCAGAGCGGCATAACTTAGCTTTTTACGAATTCATCACTCTTTAATATACTCGTATATTTTTGAAAGCTCCAGGGGACAAAATCGTTCCGCATCTGAAGGCAGAGAAACTTCCTGGTTGTGAAGCCAGTTTATACGGGTTGTGACAGAGGCACCGAGAAGAAGATTCATCGCGACTGTGACTGTTTTTCTGTTTTCAGGTTTTTCAAGAAAAGAACCTTTAACCCATTCATTAAAGGCGCCCATTGAAGGGCCGCACCAGATTTGATAGTCCATTCTTCTTGACGGATCACCTGTTATTGACCAGTTTGAACTCAGGCCAAGATAGGAACGAAATACAAGAGCCATCTTGTGTTTGGGATCTTTTTCAGCACGATCCACCTGTTTTGGATCACGTTTTAGAAAAAAGCTCCTTGTTTGTTCCCAGTTTTCTTCAAACCCACAACGAAAAATGTCCCGCTCAAGAACTGTTTTTTGCTTTTCAGGAATACTTTCAAAGTTATCATACATGGAATAAAGTTCATAGAGTTTTAACGCCCTGAAAGGGAACATGGTTCCGCGTTTTAACACTTGAACCTTTACGCCCATTTCAAACATGTCGGCGGCTGGAGCCATTGTTACATCTGCCTGACCGGCTTCGGATAGCATCTGGCGGACGGTTTCCGATGTGCCGGCTTCAACGCAGGACTGGTTTATGGAGCCGGTCAGTATATAGGCCGCGCCCATCGCAAACGCTGCGGCTGCTGAATAAGGTGTCGCAATACCTCCGCCAAGCCCGACACACAGGGGCATTTTGTATTTGTATTTATCAGCCATTTCATCCCGCAGGGCAAGTATGGTCGGAAGTAGCGAAATAGCAGGCCTGTTGTCGGTATGACCGCCTGAATCGGCCTCTGCTGTCAGATCTTCAGCCAGTGGCACTGATTCGGCAAGAGCTGCTTCGTCTGCTGTTATCATTTTGTTTGCAACAAGTTCTGTTAGAAGTTTTTCAGGAGGAGGTGAAAAAAATTTTCTTGCGACTTCAATCCGTGAAACTTTTGCGATAATTTTATTTGGACAAACTATGTTTCCGTCAGGGTCATGATGAATCCCTTTTACGCGGAAGTAAACAAGGGGGAGGGTTGTATCCATATATGCTGAAGCGCTGACAAGTCTTATGTTTTGCTTGATATACAGATCAACCACAGCGGCTTCAAGTTTCGGATCGTTGGGGCTGTGGATAAGATTAAAACCAAAGGGAAGATTTTTTATACTATGCTTAAGGCTGTTGATTGCTGATTTTATTTTATCAAGGGGAAGCCCGGCAGAGCCAAAAAAACCAAGCATTCCGGCCCGTGCGGTTTCTTCAACCATATTAACGGAGGTAATACCGTTAGCCATGGCGCCTGCAATATAAGCATAGCGAAGATTGTGCCTTTTTTTAAAATGCGGGTCGCCAAGGTTTTCAGGGTGCAGGGGGGGAGCATACGCGTAAAGGGGGTAACCATTTGACTTGTCCACCGGTAAATCGCCGATTAAAATTGTGCCGCCATTGCCCACTGCGGGTTTACCGTTCATATTAATCAGAAATATCGGTTTTGTCACACGATAGATAGCGGCTTTAATAGCCTGATTCCCTGCTTCAGGGGGAGTATCCCCTTGTGTCCACCAGCCTGATATCATTTTATCTCCTCTTTCAAAGGTCTCTTTATCCTCTTGGGTGATATTTTTTATGCATATTTACAAGGTGTTTGCGTGCCACGTGTGTGTAAATCTGGGTGGTTGAAATATCAACATGGCCGAGCATCACCTGGACAGCTCTTAAATCAGCGCCTCCTTCTAACAGATGGCTCGCAAAAGAGTGCCTTAAGCTGTGAGGGGTTATTTTTTTTTTAATTCCGGTTTGTTGACCGTATTGCTTTAACAGCTTCCAGAAACTCTGCCGTGTCATTGCTTTGCCGAGTCTGCTGACAAAAAGGTGTTGGCTGACATTCTTTTTTAACAACAGCGGCCTGGATTCCTTTATATATCTATCGATTTTTTCCTTTGCATAAAGACCCATTGGAACAACCCGTTCTTTTGATCCTTTCCCGAATATTCTAACAAAGCAGGCCTCCATGTTTACATTCTGGAGTTTCAAATTTATAAGTTCAGAGACTCTCGTGCCTGTTCCATAAAGAAGTTCGAGCATTGCCGCATCTCTTATTCCAATCGGCTTTTTAGTATTTGGAGTGTTTAAAAGCAATTTTACATCTTCAACAGATAGAACATCCGGTAGTTTAAGCCCTTCCTTTGGCAGGTCGATAATCTTTGTAGGATTGTGTTTTATAATCTTTTCCTGCACTATAAATTTGTAAAATCCCCTTAGAGCAATCAGATGCCTTGCTCTGGATTTTGCTCCAAGTCCGGCATCTCTCAATGCTGTCAGATGTTTTAAGATAACGGTTGTGCCTGCAGCAGCAATTTTTTTTATCTTGTTTTTTTTAAGGAATTCGAGATATACGGCAAGGTCGCTGCTATATGATTCAATGGTATTGCCTGAAAGACCTTTTTCGACAAGAAGATAGTTTATATATTGATCCACAAGATTATCTAACATAATAGTAACTATTCGGCCACCGATCTACGCTGATCATCACTGATATTTTTCACCACGAAGATGTTACCCCGCCTTAATGCTCAATCAAGCTTGTTTAACACTTCTGCTCCGTTTTTCCTTACAACCACCATGTTCTCGAGCCTGACACCTCCCCAGCCGGGCAGGTATATTCCAGGTTCGATTGTAAAAACCATGCCTTTGTCAAGTATTGTGTCTTTATTTGGATTGAGTCCTGGGTATTCGTGGATGGCGAGCCCTGTTCCATGCCCCAGGCCATGACCGAATTTACCCTTAAAGCCCATTTTTTCAATGTGGTTTCGAGCGATTTTGTCAACAGCCTTTGAACTAATGCCCGGTCTTATGGCATCAATAGCCATGCGCTGGGCAGTCAGCACTGTTTCATAAACCGTAACAAATGTTTTGTCAGGTTTGCCTGTTACAACTGTTCTGGATATGTCTGAACAGTAGCCGTTTATTCTTGCGCCCCAGTCAAAGAGAATCGGTTCTCCCTCATTTATCCTGCGATTTCCAGGTATTGCATGGGGCAGAGCGCTGTTTGGACCTGATGCCACAATTACAGGAAAGGATAGCGAGTCAGCCCCTGTTTCCCGCATCCCTTTTTCAATTTCCCATGCAGCTTCTTTTTCCGTCATGCCCGGCAGAATATTATTCGCAATAAAATTTCTAAAAGTCGATTCCGCAACAAAAAGAGCCTTTTTAATATTTTCAATTTCATCTTCTTCTTTTATAATGCGAAGATTTTCAACAACATCTTCTGTTCCCACGAGTTTAACCTGTATGCCGTCAGTTTTTAACTGCTTTATTATTTTGTCATGCTGCATATATGGCATTCGTACAGATTCAAAGCCGAGTTGTTTTGTTTTAAGATTTCTGAGTATATTCGGAAGTTCCTTTGCCAGCCCTTTTTTATAACAGATTGTCTCATAAAGAGGGGCTTCATTTTTTGCCTGAAGTTCGTATCGTGAATCAGTAGCAAGGACAAGTTTTGTGCCGGTAATAAAAAGAGCGCCCGCTGATTCGTCAAATGCTGTATCTTCACCGGTAAAGCCGCTTAAATAACGGCGGTTTTCCTCCACAAGCACCATGAATGTATCAACTTTTTTTTCAAAAAGTGATTTTCTGAGCCGGGCAAGTCTGTTTTCGATTGTATTTATCAAGATAATTTCCTAAATTGATATTTTAGCCACAGACACACACGGACGAACACAGATTTTTTTTATCTTGTCTGTGGCTGAACCAGATCAGCACTAATATATTTAACTTTATTTTAACATTAGAGTCAATTTTTTTCAATGCATTCTGAGACCTTTGAAAAATGTTCAATTTTGTTCAAGGTCAAGGGCAATTCCGCAGGACAGCGGAATTGGACAAAAGCCATTTTGCCCGTTAGGGCGAAGGGCATGGATGCCCTGAGTCAACGCGAAAATATAGCGCTGACGCTTCACTTCGTGCAACCGCAGGAATACATTGAGTATTTTGAGGATTAAAATTTGAGTCTAACGCAGAGATTGGGCAAAAGGGGACGTTTTGCAAAGGTCTCATTCTGATATTATTATTATTGCAGCGGTTTATGAAGAATTGTCACAACTTCTTGACAGGGTTGAAAAGCCGGTTGTTTCAAGAGTGGGCGGCAGAGAGGTTACTTCCGGGCACATAGAGGGAAAGGCTATAAGGCTCCTGGTCACAGGGCCGGGGCTTGTAAACACAGTCCAATCTTTAACAGCGGCCATAGAAAATTCTATACCGGCGCTGATCATTCAAACAGGGTGCGCGGGAGCTTTTAAGGAGTCGGGTTTGAGAATCGGTGATATCGGGATTGCAACAGAAGAGATAGACCTGCATCTTGGAATAGAGCCGGAAAATGGAAGTTTGTTGTTAAAGGATCTGCCTTTTTCATTAATAAAGCGACATGATCTGGATGTTAAAAATCGGTATTTGATTAATAATGAACTGGTTGAAATAGCGTTGCAAGCTGTAAAAAAGGCTTCAGGCTCTGATAAGGTCAGATTTAAAAAAGGGCCGTTTATTACTGTGTCGACAATAACTGCAACCGAAAAAAGGGCAAAAGATATTTATAAACAGTTCCGACCGTGTATGGAAAACATGGAAGGATCAGGAGCCGCATACCTGTCGCTGTACTATGACATTCCATTTCTGGAAATACGTTCTGTGAGTAATATTGTTGGGAAAAGGGATTTGACTGCATGGAATCTTCCCCTTGCCTTTGAGAGGGGGAATAGGGCTGTTTTTGCTTTGATTAGTAGTTTGTCAGATCGGATTTTTACCACAGAGCGCACAGAGTACACAGAGAATATAGAAAATTATAAGATATGAATAATAGCTTGAAACTTGGTTATTCTACTTGTCCCAACGACACCTTTATCTTTTATGCGCTTGCTCATAACCTGGTGGATTGCGGCGGCCTTACGTTCAATATTGAACTTGCAGATATTGAAATATTGAACCAGCACGCCAGGGCCGGCATTTTGGATATATCTAAACTGTCTTTTGCCGCGATAGGTCATCTTCTTGATACATACGGTCTTCTTCGCAGCGGATCGGCTATAGGCCGTGGCTGCGGGCCCATTGTTGTGGCAAGAAAAGGCTGTAATCTTGACGGTCTTGATTCAAAAAAAATAGCGGTGCCCGGCATGTGGACTACCGCGTGCATGTTGCTGGGTCTTTATCTCGGAGCAAAGCCTGTTGCGGTTCCTATTTCATTTGACCGGATCATGCCTGCTGTTGAAAGAGGTGATTTTGATTTTGGCGTGGTTATTCATGAGGGCAGGTTTACATTCAGGGAACATGGTCTTGTCGGTCTTCTCGATCTTGGCAAGTGGTGGGAACAAAAGACATCCCTTCCTGTTCCACTTGGAGGAATTGTTATACGGAGAGATATCGCCTGTGACATTACAAAGAAAGTGGAAACAGCAATAAGACAAAGTGTGGAATACGCCTTTAATCATCGAGCTGAAACCGGTCCATATATAAAAAAGTATGCAATGGAGATGGCGCCGGATGTAATACGCAGGCACATAGATCTTTATGTTAATGAATTTACGCTGAATACAGGCAGGGAAGGGGAAGAGGCTATTGAGGCTCTTTTTTCCATGGCAAGGGACAGGAAGATCCTGCCTGAAAGCGAATTGCCTGTTTTTGCATGTTAACTACTCAGGTTCACGGTTCACGGTTAGAGAGCTATGAAATCGGAAGCGAACCTTTTTTTATCAGTTTAACGTTGAACCCTGAACCTTGAACCCTGATGAATTCAGCTTTTTACGAATTCATCAAAAAAAGACAGGTTTACCTTTTCGGAAAGTATTTTTTCCCTGTAAAGACTGCTGAAAAAGTTTTCAAGTCCTCTTATTTGCATTGGTCTGAGATCGCAGCACAGTTGGTCATAGTATTTTTCAGCCATATCAAGGCTGATCCCAAGCTTTGATGAAGCTGATGCAGCGATCTGTCTAAGATGCCGCCCTCCCTCTTTTTTTGAAATACGGAAAAGGTTAATTATTGCAGATAATGCATCCGGTCTTTTGTGCGCAAATGATTTTTGTACGGCCCACACTGCAAACACAAACGGAAGACCTGTTAATTCCATCCACATATTCCCCAAGTCAAATATGTAATCATAGTGATCGCTCCATTTTTCCTTGAGCGCCGCATCTCCTATGATAAGGGCTGCATCGGCATTTTTTGGGATATCGCAGGGATGCTGGATCGCATTGATTTCAAAAATCGGCTTTATCTTTTTTATTATGAAAAGAAGTTTTAAAAGTTCAACAGTGGTAGCTGACTCATCGATTAGAATTACCTTTTTATTATTAAGCTTATCAAATGGATACTTGCTGACAAGTATAACGCTCATTACATCTCCGGAACATGCGATTGAAAGATCGGGCAACAGCAGCCAATCCTTTTGATGCCGCGCATAAGCCACAGAAGAGACTGGGCTTATGTCAATGTCACCATTTGCCATCATGTTGTTTAAAACCGACGGAGGCGCTGTGACCATCTTGAGCCATGCAGACTTTAGCCCCTTGTCAAGCCCATAATATATCGGCGCAGCATTTATATAACTTATCCGTCCGATTTTGACCGGTGATTGTTGATGATATTGTTTAGATTTGTTTTTCATTGTTTAAATTTGATGAACTCGTAAAAAGTCCATTTTGTTCACTTCGTGACCATTTTGGGCGCAATTGAGACGTTCATCTAAAATGCAAGAACTCGGCCTGACGGCCTCAAACAGCTTGCATTTCTTAACGATGAACATCTTAATTGCTTTTTCCCCAAAATGCTCAAAGCCGTTCACAAAAGACTTTTTACGAAGGCATCAGGTGTTAGGTGTTAAGATAATTATCTGTTTAAGTTATTACTTTGCAATCACTCGTAAATTCTTTGTTTACGATAGCTTCCAGAAGATTTTTTCTGCCGGAAACATTCACCGGCACGTAAAAGAATTGGCCGTTTTTCCCCGGATCGAGCGTGCCGAACCTGTCTTCGACGTTTAAGGCATTAGCACCGTTTATTGTTGCCATAGCGAGTATTTCAGACGGCGGAATCAAAGGAAATGCATTGGATATAAATGCCGTTTCGTCGAACATACTTAATGAATCCACACAGGCTAAACTGTCTGTGCCAAGACATGGTTTTAATCCGGCATCCAGCATTCCTGTAAGGTCGGGCAGCCTTTGATGAAGATAATGATTACTCCTGAAACACAAGCATATAAAAACATTATCACGCAGAAGTATCTCAAAATCATCTTTATCAGCATGTATCAAATGAACAGCTATTGTTTTTTTATCAAGAAGCCCGAGGCGGTTAAGATATTTTACAGAGCTTTCAACCGGCAAACCCCAGCCTGAAAAGTCGATCCCTCGTTCTGACAGAAAATCGGCCCACTCGCCTTTTCCTGTTGATAAAAACCGGATTTCATCTTCCGACTCTGCAACATGTATTGACAGGGGAAGATTATTTTTTTTGGACACATTTTTTAAATTCACGAGAAGTTCAGGGGCCGTGGTATGTGGAGCATGTGCTGCCAGCGATGTTACGATACGCCCTTTTTTTTCATTACATCTTATCTTTGCGATAGAATTATTCCCAAGATATTCTTTGAACCATATACCGGCCAGGCTGGAGGTTGTTAGGATATCTTTTGTAATGCCCAGGGTGGATATCTCTCCGACAACCCCTGTGCCTGATTCAATCAGCTCCTTTACACCTTGTTTTGCGCCTTTGAGCAGATTTTCCATCTCTTCTGCATCACGCAGGTTTATTAATTGTTCGACCCAGAGCCTGAACCCTTTGTCAAACAGCGCCCGTCCCTTTAAAGCGCATAGCTCAAGATGTGTATGAGTATTGACAAAACCAGGCATAATAGCGCCGGGGCCATGATCAATTATATGGCCGCCGCCGGGATGTCCCTGGCCGACTTCTTCAATCAGTCCGTTACAGACCCTCACATATCCGTTTTCTATTATTGTCCACGGGTCAACAAGTATCCATCCTGCCCTGTGAATTGCGGAATTTTTGTTTGTTTTAGAAAGAGTAAGCATATAAAAAAGTGTCAGGTGTTAAGGGATAATTCTTTTATGAAAATTATGATGTTTCATCCCTGCCATTTCAGCTCTTGTTCCGAGGCAGAGACTGTGAACTAAAAAAAAGATGGGTGCCTGTTGGTTTTCCCAATTTACTAATTATCTTGGATAAATACGAGAGGTGATATGTTGAATTTAGAACTTAATTTTTTGATTTGTCTAATATTCAAATTTCTTTTCCCTTTCAATAGTTCAGATACTACCCCTTGGCTGCCAATTTCAGAAAGATCAGATTGTTTTAAATTATGTTCTTCCATTAAATAATGTAGCGCTTCGATAGGAGTACCTGATATAGGCGGAATATAATTGTTTTCGTATGTTTCTATTAAATTACCAATACTCTCCATTAAAGAAGATAGGGGATGGTTCTCGTTTTCACCTACTTCGTCAATTAGGCTGTCCAACAGAGAAACAAGATTTTTATATTCGGCTTCAGTATGAGGGACAGAAAAAATATTTTTAATTGTTGGCCAAACATTGGCAATATTTTCTAATTGTGTCTCCATTTTTTACTCCTTCTTCCATTTATTTTTGTCATACTCGCTATGCGTAAGAATATGACGAATATAGAGGCGTTGTGTGTTGTAGTGAATTGCTGCAATTAACCTTGCTTTATTACCTCCAATATTGAAAACCGTTAATCCTTCTACTTGGTCTGCGCTTGGAAAGATTGCCCTTAACTCAGAAAAATTAGATACAGTTGAATATCGTAAAATCCTATACCAAGAATCAAGAGCGCTGGAGCAATTGGGATATTTATTTGCAAAATCAACAATTCGCTTTCGAGTAATTATATGCATAACCAATATCCTTATATCTCATTTTGGGATATTGTCAACTGTTAAAATGCCTGTGAAATGATGACATCCAGATTGTAGTGTGCGACCTGATAGCGCTTTCCATCGGCGGCAGTTGTCCGGAATTTCCGGACAACTGAAGCTTCCTGAAGTTCACCTTCATCGAAAATATTGCGAATATGCTCTGAAATCATGCGTTTATCCTTTGCAAACAACTCTGCCATTTGTTGTTGGGTCAGCCAAACCGTTTCATCCAGCAGGCGTGTTTCAATTCGGGTTTCATTGTCTTCTGTCTGGTAAATTAATATTTCTGAGGTTTGTTCCATTTATTTGCTTTCCATTTTAGTATATTTGGAGATTCACTTATGTACTTTTAAATTATCATTTTTATTCCAACTACCCCCTTTGGGTATGCATTCCAAGGCAGAACCTGGGAACGAAAAAAAGATAGTTTGATTGATCAATAGTTAATATTTAAGATCCGTTCCTGTTGTTTTCTGACAAATTTATCTTGATTTATTGTCGTTTATATGCGATTATAAAATATGAAGCCAAAAAAAGTATTCATTTATGAGATCAATGGGAAAGAACCATATTCGATATGGTTAAAATCTTTAGATATATTAGTTAGAGCGAGAATAATGGCAAGAATTGCTCGTGTGGAAGTCGGAAATTTAGGTGATTGTAGATCTGTAGGTGATGGAGTATTTGAGCTAAAATTTCATTTTGGCTCGGGATATAGAGTTTATTTTGGTGAAATGGATAATACCATTATTATATTGCTTAATGGAGGCGCTAAAAAATCTCAAAAGAAAGATATCAAAAAAGCAAAAGAAAGTTGGAAAGAATATATTTACAGGAGGTCAACATGAGAGAACATAAAGAATTAGTTAAGGAAATGGTACAAGACCCCAATGAGGCATTTGAATATATCAGAGCTTCCCTTGATGAATATATGAGAGATGGAGATCTTGAAGCGTTTCTTGTAACGCTTAGAGCGGTTGCAAATGCAAGAGGCGGGATTACAGAGCTTGCAAAAAAGACAGGATTAAACAGACAGAATTTATACAGGACATTATCAAAAAGCGGCAATCCAACATTAACAACGTTGAGAACGATATTAAGTTCTCTTGGATTAAATCTTTCTATTATACCTGATAAAGCAGATAGATCACAGTAGTGGATTAAGGCCTGACCACCTCTATTGCTCTATTGCTATGATTGTTAAGGATGGGGAAATATGTAACTTCCGCTTTACGCCGTATCCCTGTTACCCGGATATCTTTTACAGTCTAATCGGGAATTGAGAATACATGGGTCAATAGTAGACCTGAGCCCATTTCTACTTAAATTCGATGGATATGCCTTCAGCTTTAAATTTGACAAAATAAAGCTGACCATATAATCTATAAAATTAAAGAATAAAATAACTACAAGGAGAATATTATGCCTGAATTAGCAATTGATATACCAATAAAGAATCTTGCCCATATGATCAGCGGGATGAATAAACAGGATATGGAAACCCTGTATATGTATTTGACTAATGAAGGTGAAGAACTTCAGAAACGTAATACAGAACTGGCACAAAATAAAGTCAAATATTTAAATGAAAACGAAGTGTTTGATGTATAAAGTAGAATATCATCCTGCGGTAAAAAAAGATTTAAAAAAAATCGACCCGCAAATCGGTAAAAAAATCAGATATGAATATATTCCTATAATTTTATTAAACCCTGATGCAGGTGAAAAACTATCAGGGGATTTAAAAGGAACATTTTCATATCACTTTAAAATTGCCGGACAAAAGTTTAGAATTGCGTATATCAAGGATGAAAAAAAAGAAAGAATTTTTATCCAAATGATAGCCAAACGAGGTGATTTTTACTCATACCTGAAACGACGAATTTGATTTTTGGTATAATCCATCGCACTTTTATCCTATCCTGACCCCCTTGTTTCCAAATCTGAAAAACTTTGCAAGTGCGCTAATCAAGAGGGCTCCAATTTTTAAAAAAGAAACGCCTAAATTCAACCCCGTCTCCCTTTGCATGCACGCTTTGGGCAAGCGCATAAGCAAACGTTGCGCCAACGGCACCTGCGCCAACTATAACCAACTTTTTTGCTCCCCATGCCTCTGAATTCATTTTCTTGTTGTCCTCTTCATCGTGCCGAATGCTGCTAATCACCCGCACCAGAAAGATAATGCCTGCGCTAAAGCTAATTTCAATCCCAAAGCGGTTAAAGTTTAAACCTACCGGCTTCTGGTGTCAGAGTGAAGTGAGTTGATGTAGTAATGTTTATTTAATTTTAAACCTTTTAGATTCTTTTTCCTCTAACTCGGAAATTCTTTTCTCTATTAAATCAAATTTGTCTTTCAAATCATATGTCCTATTATTTAGTTCATCTAATAGATTCAAAAAGGTTGGCTGGTCTTTTTTATATTTACTTGAACGAGCAAACGAATGTATAGCAAGTGCAGTGGAAGCCATGACAGCAGCTACAAGTAATTCCATAGCGGAAATGTTTGAAACAACAAACGATATGTTTTTATATAAATATTCAGTCATAAATTTTACAACGGCGATGCAAATACCAAAAAATGCAAGCCATCGAACAATTGCACCCACCCACCGATTGAATATGATTTTTTCAATGTTTTCTTTGTTCACTCGCCATTCCTCGCAAGACAGCACCGCAAGTATTGAAGGGGAAGCCGTTGCGGATACGGTTTTCGGAAGCTACCCTATCCCCTCAAGATTTAGTTATTTGGCTTCTGTTTCTATCTCGACCTTTATGTCTTTAAGGTCTTTGTTCTCCGCCAAAGAGGTTTGTAAATGCCTAAGAGCATCAATTAAAACTCTTGTTTCATCGGCAGGAAAACGGATTTCGCAATTAACACACCGCACAATTTTCTTATAATCTTTATTTGTTGGAAAGATCACAGCAAACCCGCAATTCGTGCAAGTAACCTTTATGGTTTTAATTTCATTTAAATTTGTAATGAGAATTGTTTTTGTCATGCATTACTCCTAATTTTTACACATCCAAGCATGAGTGTGTTTTGAAAAGGGCCAGCTTTTCAAAATCCATCTCAATGTCTTTGTTATATGGTGTTGTTAATTGCATCCTGTTTATTTTACTGAATTTAGATTTTGTTGAAATATTTTTGTGTAAGGGTGATTTTTTCCCAGCCGCTTGATGCTTATTTTCAGAGCCTTTTGATAATACTCTATAGCCCTGTCATATTCCCCTTTGCTGTTGTAGGCCACCCCGATGCTGTTGTAATTACGGGCTGTATCTGGATGTTCCGGCCCCAGTTTTTTGATGTTTATTTTCAGAGTCTTTTGATAATACCCTATCGCCCTGTCATATTCCCCCTTGCTGTTGTAGGCCAACCCGATGTTGTTATAATCACCGGCTGTACCTGGATGTTCCGGCCCCAATTTTTTAAGGTCTATTTTCAGAGCCTTTTGAAAATACTCTATCGCCCTGTCATATTCCCCTTTACTGTTGTATGACCCTCCGATGCTGTTGTAAGCCCAGGCCGTATTTGGATGTTCCGGTCCCAATTTTTTAAGATCTATTTTCAGAGCCTTTTGAAAATACTCTATTGCCCTGTCATATTCCCCCTTGCTGTCGTAGGCCAACCCGATGTTGTTGTAATCACGGGCGGTACCTGGATGTTCCGGCCCCAATTTTTTGAGGTCTATTTTTAGAGCTTTTTGAAAATACTCTATTGCCCTGTCATATTCTCCCTTACTGTTGTAGTTCCCCCCGATGTTGTTGTATTGAATAGCTACATTTGGATGTTCCGGCCCCAATTTTTTAACGTTTATTTTCAGAGCTTTTTGAAAATGCTCTATAGCCTTGTCATATTCCCCTTTGCTGTAGTATGCTAACCCGATGTTGTTGTAAGTAATGGCTGTATCTGGATGCTCCGGCCCCAATTTTTTGAGGTATATTTTCAGAGCCTTTTGATAATACTCTATTGCTCTGTCATATTCCCCTTTGCTGTTGTAGGCCATTCCGATATTGTTGTAAGCAGCTCCATAATCCGGATCTAAACGAATTGCATCTTTTAAATATCCTATCGCTTTAATGACATCCGTATAAAATCCATGATCCCATAATGCAAGGGCCTTTTCATTTAGTTCCGTGGCAGTTAATTGACGAGAGGTTTTTCTGAATTCTTCTTTTAATCTATCTTTATCCTCATTGGAAAAAGAACTTTGCAACTCCCTGTTCTTTTCTTCGAGAGATTTTATCCTGACCAATAAATCTTTTTCACGCTCCTGAGCGTCTTGATACTTCTTTAAAAGCTTTCTGTCTTTAAGGAGCTTACGAACCCTTTCTTCAAGTATATTCGTATCTACATCTACTTTTGCGATAATAACTATTCCAAATGCATCTTCTGTAGCGTAATTCTTTTGCGATACGATTTCTGCTTTCAGGACACCGGCAGTTAAGGCAAAAAGTTCATCTTTTTCAAGAACGGAGTTTTTAACTATGGTAAGGCTTTCAAGGTAGGTTCCAGCCTGTTCCAAAGCTTCACGCTTAGCTTTGGCAAATGCGGCAATACGGGCGTCATCAGGTGATTGACTCCCCCCAAAAGGTTGTTTTACGGTACTGGTTATTGTTTCAATTTGCGCATAGGATACTGTTGAAAGTAACAATAGGCAGAACATAGTGAAAATAGAAAAATATTTGCATTTCATCAGTGTGTATCCTTTCTGATATAAGGCATATAACGTCTTGGAAACCGGAACTCACCGGCAGCGAGGGCCGATAGTCTCTTGTCTTTTCACAGTATATCCTTTAAACAATTTCCTCATCAAAGTCAATAAACCGGTATCATCGCATTCTGCTTTTTGACCAATAAGTGCATTTTTCATCATGATCAAAATTCTAAAACCGGCAAAATTCTGATTTTTTTGGTTTGACCAATTACGCATGAAACACATAATATGCATTATGAAGAATTTTTTAATATTAGTTATTATATCAATACTGTTTCCTTTGTTCGCAAGCGCCGATACAATTATTTTGAAAAACGGCATGAGAATAGAAAATGTAAGAGCGTGGGAGGAAGATGGACAGGTAAAATGTTACAGATTCGGATCGCTTATCTGTTATTTGAAGAAAAATGTACGAAAAATTGAAAAAGGAGAAGTAAAAAAGGAGATTAATGAAGCAAATCTCCTGGGGAATGAAGCACGACCTGATAGTGATGAACTATACTATTTGCAAAAAAAACAAATTGATCTTCAAATAAAATCTCTTGAAAAGTTCAAGGTTATAAAAGTTTATGACGGAGACACTTTCATGGCAGAAGGTCATAGTATAAAAATCATGGCAAGGCTTATTGGAATTGACGCACCGGAAACAGCAAATAAAAGAAAACAAAAACCGGAGCAGCCATATAGTCAAAATGCCAAAAAACATCTCGCAAAAATGATTTTGAATAAAACAGTTCAAATGAAAAGCTATGGAATGGGACCTTATAACCGGCTGCTTGTCGAAGTCTTTGCTGATCATAGAAATGTGAATCTTGAGTTGCTCAGATCCGGTCTTGCCGAAGCATACAATGGGAAATTACCAAAGGGTTTTAATGTTTCATCATATAAGAAAGCGGAAATGAAAGCCAGGAAATCCCGAAAAGGGATATGGTCTTTGGGGAATAAGTATATAAGTCCTGAAAAATGGCGCAAGATGTACAATAAATGACTGCTCAGAACAGTGGTTTTTGTTCAGGCGCTAATTCTTTTATTTTGTTATAAAAACAGTCTCTTTGAAAAGCTTTGTATCCTGCGTCCTGAATCAGGCGGACCATTTCCTCTTTTGGCAGCCGGAATTTTACTCCCGCGGCAGCCACGACATTTTCTTCTATCATTGTGCTGCCAAGGTCGTTTGCTCCAAATGCGAGAGCTGTCTGGGCGATTTTATCACCCTGTGTTACCCATGATGCCTGGATGTTTGGGATATTATCCAGAACCAGCCTGGAGAGAGCGAGTACTCTGAGATATTCTACAGCAGTGGCTTTTTGAGTATTAAGGTGTGTATTGTCAGGTTGAAATGTCCAGGGTATAAATGCGGTAAACCCGCCTGTTTCATCCTGAAGATCTCGAATTTTTATCAGATGTTCGATTATATGCTCTGGTTTTTCAATGTGTCCAAACATCATTGTGGCGGTGGTTTTAAGCCCGCAGTTGTGCGCTGTTTTCATGACCTCAAGCCACTTGTCGGCAGTGCATTTATTCGGGGAGATCTTTTTCCTTATCTCATCTACGAGTATTTCAGCGCCACCACCCGGAATAGAGTCAAGTCCGGCGCCGACAAGTTGATTTATAGTGTCTTTTATGGATAAAGAGGCTTTGTTTGATAAAAAAGCTATTTCCGGTGGCGAAAACCCGTGGATATGAATGGTGAAATTATTCTTAATGTATTGCAAAAGATCCAAATAGAAGTCAAGATCGAGAAAAGGGTGCATGCCGCCCTGAAGCAGTATCTGTGTTCCTCCAAGCTTCAAGGTTTCTTCGATCTTCTTTTTTAAATCCGGTTTTGAAATAACATATGCTTCCGGATGGCCATCAGGACGGTAAAAGGCGCAGAACAGGCAGCCGGACACACAAACATTTGTATAATTTATATTCCGGTCAACAACAAACGTAACAACAGGTTCAGGGTGAAGATATAGTCTTTTTCTATTGGCCAGATCCGCCAGAGTCAGGGTGTCGGCTTTAGTTAATAAAATAAGGGCATCTTCAAACCCGATACGATTATTTGACGCTGTTTTTTCAATAATGTTGTCCAATAATTTCATAAGATAGTTCGCTTATAATTAGTCAACTGTCGACTAAAGCTTGATAAATTCGTAAAAAGTCGATTTTGTTCACTTCATGACCATTTTGGGCGCAATTGAGATGTTCATCTAAAATGCAAGAACTCGGC
>JAUVHU010000045.1 GCA_030593145.1 Desulfobacteraceae bacterium | reverse complement strand
CTGCCGGAGCAGCCCTGTTATCTTCTTCAGCTCATGCTTTGTTGATTCTCTGCTTGGGAAAATGGTCCCTTCTACATTCCTTCCAAGTATCTCATCTTCTGTGAAACCAAAATATTTCTGCGCAAATTCGTTAAAAAAAGTTACATTCCCCCTGATATCCCTGCGCAGTATAATGCTGTTTGCGTTTTCAACAAGCTCCCGATACTTTTTTTCGCTTTCATGAAGTTTTTGAAACGACCTGGCATTATCAATGCCAACAGCAGCCTGTGAGGCCACGCCCATTAACAGATTGATGTCGCTCTGGGTAAGGGGCCTTTTTGACTTGACATTATCTACGGCTAGTACGCCCATAGATTCTTTTTCATAGACAAGAGGAACGCAGATAAGCGACTGAACACCCATCTTTTTGGCTAATTGATAGCTTCTCTTTGAAAACTTTTTTCCATTTTTTGCAATATCACTCACCAGATACGGTTTCTGCTCCTTAAAAGCCAGCGCAAAGGCACCTCTGGATTCCGGATTGTCAAGATGAAACTCGGTTTGCCTCAAAATTTCTTCTTGTTCTTTACTATAACCGTATCCTCTGGTATAAGCCAGCCTGGTCTTATCCTTTTGGGCAAGCATTACCATCCCGCGGTCAAAATCAAGGCGTTTTTCCATAGCGCCTACCACAACGTTGACAAGCTTATCAATATCCAAAATCGTTGAGGTTGCCTGTCCGATCTCCTGAACAAGCAATGCATTGTTGTGGCGGATATTTATCTCTTTTATGAGATTCTCGGCTGCATCACCTTGAGTTTTGATGGTTTTGAGTAGTTTCTTATTTTCAAGATACTCGGAAAAATATAACAGTAAAATATTCAGCAAGATGCATGATAAAACAAGAAAAATCCAGCTTGTAACCGGCATGATAAAAAAAAGAGTCGATGAGATCACAATGCTAAGCAGCAGTGAATAGCCGCGTATCTGTCTCCAGAATAAAGAAAAAGTCTTTTCCCAGGTTATGATGTAATGACAACACTTATCACCTTTATGAAAACATAACGGATGTTCTATCCTGGCAAACCTTTCAGTAAACAATTTTGCCAGAGATTCAAAGGTGCCGATACGATTTTCACATTGATACGATTTTTCATTTACCCCGAGTTCTGGAGTGCATGTGATTTCAACCCTGTTCGGCCCAAGTTTTTTTGCTTTAACAATAGCCGCGCGGCTCACTACAGCGTAGAGCTTTCCCATCAGCAGGTAAACAGATGCCAGGCTCATCAATCCAAGCATGTATTGTTTTAATGCCCCTAATGCCTTGGATTGAACTGCGCAACGTCCTGCCTCTCTCGCAATATCAGGATTGCCTGTCTTTGTGACCAGGATTTCATAGAAGCGATCAACCTGATGCTGGTTGAACCAGCAGGCAGGATCTTCCACTTCATATTTGGCTATTTCTGCATACTTCAGAATAGAATCAATATCTATCTCAGAATAATGCTTGCCAATGTATTCCAAATAAATTTTTATTATTCTGCTGTTGTAATCCGGTAATCTATCATCCATTTTTTTCAAATTCCGTAACTGCTCAGGTAGCCTCAAAAACACTAACATCCCCCACACCCTTGCGTATTACTTCAGGCATGTCATCAATCAGCGATATTACACTTGAGGGTTGTCCCATGACCGGGATTTCTCCGTCAATTACAATATCTATTCTGGAATGAAATAAATCGTGGATCAGGGTTGGATCATGCAAGATTGTACCGTCAGGCATTGTTGCGCTTGTGGTAATAATCGGATTTCCCAACTCTTCCACCAAGGCAAGACAAATGGAATTGTCAGGAACACGTATGCCGGCGGTTTTGCGCTTGGTCAACATTATCTTGGGCACAAGTTTTGAGCCTTCAAGAATGAAAGTGTAAGGCCCCGGCAATAGACGTTTCATAGTTTTGTATGCATAATTTGAGACTTTGGCATAATGGCTAATATTTTTCAGCCCTGAACAAATAAAACTAAAGGGTTTTTTTTTATTCCTCTGCTTTAATTGATATATCTTCTCGATAGCCTTTTTGTTCATTATATCACAACCTATTCCATAATAAGTGTCTGTCGGATAGGCGATTATACCGCTCCTTTTCAGCGTCTCAACAGTTTTTCTGATCAGCCGCTCCTGCGGATTTGTTGAATTTATTTTAATAAGCATAATTATATCTCAAAGTTAAAGAATCCTCTGTTCTTTAATCCTCTAATCATTTTACATTGTCAAGGCAACAAATAAAGATTGCTAAAGAAAAATCAGTAATTCTAATTTTGCAGAATAACATCCCCCTGCCCCCCCTTCAAAGAGGGATATAGGGGGATGTAAGACACAATTGTCAAAAAAAATGCCATAATTAGAATTGCCAAAGAAAAATCCATTTGCTATTCGGGATTCGAAAATATATATTCTAATATTAATATAATTTTTATGGAGAAACACTATGACTAAAATTCCGGTTGAAGAAGCTTTTTCTTTTGATGATGTTTTGCTTATTCCTAACTATTCCGATGTGTTGCCAAAGGATTCTGACACACGCACAATGTTAACAAAAAATATTTCACTAAACATTCCGATTGTCAGCGCCGCCATGGATACAGTAACAGAGGCAAGTGCAGCTATAAGTTTGGCTCGTGAAGGCGGTATAGGTTTTATACATCGCAACATGAGCATTGAAAGCCAGGTGCTTGAAGTAGACAAGGTAAAAAAATCTGAAAGTGGTATGATTATCGATCCTGTTACCATTCACCCTGATCAACGCATACACGAAGTGCTGAAACTGATGGAGCAGTATCACATATCCGGAATACCGGTAACAAAAGGGATTAAGCTCGTGGGAATCGTGACAAACAGAGACCTGCGATTTGAAACTAAGCTGTCAAAAAAAGTCTCTGAAGTTATGACAAAGAAAAATCTAATAACCGTTTCAGAGGGAATTTCTCTGAAAGAGTCAAAAAAGCTGCTTCACAAACACAGAATCGAAAAGCTCCTCGTGGTCGACAAAAAGGGTCAGCTTACAGGTATGATAACCATAAAAGATATTGAAAAAATAAAGAAATATCCAAAATCCTGCAAGGACGAAATGGGCAGGCTCAGAGCAGGAGCTGCAATTGGAGTCGGTTCTGACATGGAAAAACGGACTGAAGCCCTTCTTAAAACAGGAGCTGATGTCATATTAATCGACACATCTCACGGACATAGTAAAAATGTAATCAACGCCGTTAAGACATTGAAAAACAATTTTAAAAATATCGAACTTATCGCCGGCAATGTTGGCACTGCAAAAGGAGCCGAAGCTCTTATTAAAGCCGGAGTTGACGGGGTAAAAATTGGAATCGGACCTGGATCCATATGCACCACACGTATCGTAGCGGGTGTTGGATTGCCGCAGCTAAGCGCCATAATGAATTGCAGGGCAATATCCGATAAAACCGGAGTGCCTTTAATTGCCGACGGCGGAATAAAACATTCAGGCGATATAACAAAAGCTATTGGCGCGGGCGCACACGTGGTAATGATAGGCGGACTTTTTGCCGGAACCGAGGAAAGCCCTGGCGAACTGGTCATATTCCAGGGCCGCAGCTACAAGTCTTACAGGGGCATGGGATCTATTGAAGCTATGAAAAAAGGGAGTAAAGACAGATACTACCATGAAGACACAGCAGAAGGCGACAAGCTGGTCCCCGAAGGAATCGTCGGACGTGTCCCATACAGGGGTTCTCTTGCAGATAATATCTTCCAGCTTATTGGGGGATTAAAGGCTGGAATGGGATATGTAGGCTGTCGAACCATAAAAGAGCTGAGAAAAAAAGCCCGTTTCATTAAGATAAGCACAGCCGGTTTACGTGAAAGCCATGTCCATGATGTTATAATTACAAAGGAAGCGCCAAATTATCGTCTTGATTAAAATCTTAGAATCCAGCCAGTAAAACCTGACAGTTATCATTTAATACTTATCACTGAAGCGTGAACTGCAAACCCTTATATACCTATGACTAAAAACCCATCAAATTTTGTTCATCTTCATGTTCATACTCAGTACAGCCTGCTTGATGGCGCTATAAGGATCGATGCACTTTTAAAACGTGTAGCCGATTTAGGCATGAATTCCGTAGCCATTACAGATCATGGAACCATGTTCGGGGTTGTTGAGTTTTATGAAAAAGCAAAAAAAGCCGGAATCAAACCGATTATAGGGTGCGAATACTATGTTGCGCCACGCTCCATTTCCGATAAAACCCCCATCGATCACAAAGGGCTTTCCCACCTTGTTCTCCTGGCAAAAAACCAGGAAGGATATCAAAATTTGTGCCAACTGGCTACAATCGCCCAGCTTAAAGGCTTCTACCACAAACCCCGCATTGATAAGGAAAATATAAAAAAATACTGTAAAGGACTTATCGCTCTTTCAGCTTGCATGCACGGCGAGATACCCTCTTTGATTATTGGAAACAGACAAGATAAAGCCGATGAAACCGCGCTTTCCTTTCTTGACATATTTGGCGAGAACAACTTCTATCTTGAAGTCCAAAACAACGGTATTGATAAGCAGGAAAAAATAAACCATGCCCTCCTTGACATGAACAAAAGGCTTTCAATTCCCCTTGTTGCCACGAACGACTGCCATTACTTAGACAAAGAGGATGTGAGAGCTCATGAAGTACTTTTGTGTATACAGACCGGAAAAACAATTCATGACCCCAGCCACTTTAAATTTCAAACAGACCAGCTATATTTTAAACCACCGGAAGAGATGCATTCTTCTTTTGCCGACTATCCAAACGCTATAAACAACACCGTTGATATTGCAAAAAGGTGCAATGTTGAATTCGACTTTTACACAAATTCAGACACAAGATATCACTTTCCGAAATTTAACACCTCTACGGAACAAACAGCAGATGAAATCTTTAAGCAAAAGATAAGAGACGGATATTCACAAGTATTAGAGCGTATAAAGGCAAAGAATCCTGATGTTAATGAAAACACATATAATGATCGTCTTGAATATGAGATTTCAACTATAATTAATATGGACTTTCCAGGGTATTTCCTGATTGTTGCCGATTTTATACATTATGCCAAAGCAAACAATATCCCTGTCGGCCCCGGCAGAGGATCTGCGGCGGGAAGCCTTGTAGCATATTCACTTGGGATCACGGATCTTGACCCTATAGAGCATGGTCTGATTTTTGAACGATTCCTGAATCCCGCACGCAAAAGCATGCCTGATATTGACGTTGATTTTTGTATAAACAGCAGGGAAAAAATATTTAAATACATTGTTGAAAAATACGGGGGCGGCGATTATGTCGCCCAGATAATTACTTTTGGAAAACTGAAAACCAGAGCTGTAATTCGAGATGTGGGCCGCGCTCTTGGTATACCTTTATACGAGGTGGATTCCATTGCCAAGATGGTGCCTGATATACTGGGGATAAAATTGGATGACGCTCTAAAGCAAGAGCCGAAGCTTAAGGATCTGGCAGCAAGCAAACCGGAAATCGCCGATCTCATAAATATCTGCCGAGTTCTCGAAGGCCTTCCCCGGCACGCTTCAACACATGCCGCTGGAGTGGTAATTGCAGACAAACCCCTTGTTGAATATCTGCCGCTATACAAAGGTAAAAAGGGCGAGGTTGTTACACAGTTTGACATGAAATGTGTGGAAAAGATCGGCCTGGTCAAATTCGATCTTTTAGGTCTTCGCAACCTGACGGTCATCGCTAATACCCTTTCTCTTATCTCAGAACAGGGAACAACCCCTCCTGATCTTGAGAATCTCGACACTGAAGATCCTGATACATATCGCCTTCTATCATCAGGCGACACAACCGGAGTCTTCCAGCTTGAAAGTTCCGGCATGAAAGACCTGCTTGTACGGTTAAAGCCTGAATGCTTTGATGATATTATCGCCCTTGTCGCTCTCTACCGTCCCGGCCCCCTTAACAGCGGAATGGTTGATGATTTTGTGGAAAGGAAACACGGCAGAAAGTCGGTTAAATACATTGTTCCTGAACTTGAACCCATTCTAAAGGAAACTTACGGAGTTATAGTTTATCAAGAACAGGTTATGAAGATTGCCGCTGTTCTTGCCGGGTATTCCATGGCTGAAGCGGACGATCTCCGAAAAGCAATGGGCAAGAAAAAACCGGCGATTATGGCCCAACACACACTGCGTTTCATTCAGGGCGCCAAGGACAATGGTATAGCGCATGATAAGGCAAAAAAGATATTTGATCTTATAGAAAAATTCGGAGGATACGGGTTTAATAAATCTCATAGCGCCGCATATGCCCTTATTGCGTACCAGACAGCTTTCCTGAAAACTCACTTTCTTGTTGAGTTAATGGCGTCTCTCCTTACAAGTGAAATTCATTCAATTGATGGTGTTGTGAAATATATTGCCGAATGTCGCAGTCATTCCATAGATGTGCTTCCACCGGATATAAATGAAAGCGACAAGGAATTCACCGTAACCGGTTCAAAGATAAGATTCGGTCTTGTGGCTGTTAAAAATGTTGGAGAAGGCGCCATTGAATCTATCATTGAAAGCAGAAAAGAGGGAAGGTTTACTTCTTTATTTAATTTTTGTGAACGGGTGAGTTTTCAGAAAGTAAACAAAAGAGTTATGGAAAGCCTTATAAAATGCGGAGCTTTTGATTCAACTGGAGACAAGCGTTCCCGGATGATGGCATCTTTAGAAGATGCGCTGGGTTACGGCCAAAGAGTTCAAAGGGAAATGGCTGATCCACAGATAGGACTTTTTGATACAGGAGAAATTAAACAAACAGCAGATTATCCTCCCATGCCGGAAATAGATGAGTGGGATGAAAAACAGCTTTTAGTTTTTGAGAAAGAGTTTCTTGGTTTCTATATTACCGGTCACCCTTTAACAAGATATGAAGATGTTCTTGATAAATTCACAAATGCAAACAGTATTTCATTAAAGGAAAAAAAGGATGGCGAAACAATAAGAATCGGCGGTATTATCAGAAACGTAAAAACAATAAATACAAAAAAGGGCGATTTAATGGCCTTTGTAACTATAGAGGATCTGCTCGGTTCTGTTGAGGTTACGATCTTTTCCTCTGTATACGCATCGGTTCATAATTATTTATCAGGAGACAGCCCTATCCTTGTCCAGGGACGGATACAAAAAGATGAAAATTCAGTAAAGATACTGGTAGATAGTTTAATGCCAATAGATGAGGCTGAAGAAAAATTAACCGCAAGCATCCATTTTAATTTAAACATAACCAGAACAAATAAAGAATCTCTTTTGAAATTATATGATATTCTTAAAAAACATCCCGGCCCATGCCTGGCGCATATTCATTTGTGCGAACCTGAAAAAACAGAGACATTAATAGCCTTACCAGACACAATAAAAGTAAAAGCCGGACCGGCATTAACACGGAAAGTGAATGAGCTCTTCGGTCATAGTGTTGTGGAAACGGTATGCACACAAATACGCTCTTATTCAAAATCAAATAATTTTAACAAAAAGAACAGAAAAGAGAAATATAGTAATGCCCGTACATAAAACTAATAAAAAAACCAGCGTATATGCTGTCTTGCTGGCAGGCGGAACAGGAACACGTTTGTGGCCCGTATCAAGAGAATTATATCCAAAGCAGCTCGTAAAATTCATTGGCGCTGATTCTCTTGTTCAAAGCACAATAAAAAGATTAAAACCTGTTCTTGACACGGAAAATGTCAGGATTGTCTGCGGTGAGGAGCATTTTCACGAAACCGCAAGACACATGGCGGAAATCGGTGTTCAAGCTAAGGGAAAAATAATATGTGAACCATGCGGCAGGAACACCGCTCCGGCGATTCTTCTTGCAGTATTAAACATACTAAAAATCGACTCCGATGCTGTTTTGTGTGTTTTCCCTGCTGATCATGTTATCAGGGACGTTGAAAAATTTCACAAAAAATTAAAAACAGCTATAAATCTCGCTGAAGCCGGATATATTGTAACATTCGGCATTAAACCGCATTATCCTGAAACAGGCTATGGCTATATTGAAGGTTCAAAAGAAATATTTGATGAAGCGCTGGCAATAAAAAGATTTGTTGAAAAACCGGATAAAGCAACCGCAACAAAGTATGTTAAGGCGGGCAACTTTTACTGGAACAGCGGTATGTTTACTTTTAAAGCATCTGTTATGCTCGACGAATTCAAAACCTTTCAACCGAAACTGCTAAAAAAAATGGAAGAATTGGTTTCAACAGAAGACCAAATAATCAAAGAAAGGTATCAGCAGCTTCCTGATGTTGCGTTTGATTATGCCATTATGGAAAAAACAGAAAAAGGGGTTGTTCTTCCATCGGATTTTGGATGGAGCGATATAGGATCATGGAAGTCCCTTTATGACTTTCTTCCAAAGGATGAAAATAATAATGTTATTGATGGAGATGTTATTGCAAAGAACACAAAAAACTGCTTCATTATGGGACATGAACGCCTGATTGCAACAAATCACCTTGACAATATGGTTATTATTGAAACACCTGATTCAGTATTTGTTTCAGATATTGTTAACAGCAGAAACGTTAAATCTATTGTTGCCCAACTCAAAGAAAAGGGGAGAAAGGAATATCATGAGCATAAAACAGTACATCATCCCTGGGGAATATTAACCGTCCTTGAAGAAAAAAATGATTATATTGTAGCCAAACTTATTGTATATCCGGGTTCAACATTTCAAATTAAAGTTGACGGATCAATGTTTAAACATCTTATTGTCATTAAAGGCCGGGCAAAAATCAAATCAGCGAAGCAAACCATGCTTCTTAATAAAGGGGAATCAATCGTGATATCTGAAAATGACCCGGCAGAATTGGAAAACCCCGGAAATGAACCGCTTTTCATTATTCAGGTAAGGTATTAATTTATTATGCAAGTCCCTTTGCTCGATCTTAAAAGTCAGTATCAAACTATTAAAGATGATGTTCTCAAAATTGCCGAAGAAGTCTTTGAAAGCCAGTACTTTATTCTTGGGCCAAGAGTTGATGCCCTTGAGAAGGAAATTGCCGAATATTGCTCCTCCCGCCATGCTGTTGGAGTTTCATCAGGCACAGATGCTCTTCTGCTTTCACTTATGGCTGCTGATATCGGACATGAAGACAGCGTAATAACAACAGCCTACACATTTTTTGCAACAGCAGGATCAATTGTTCGCACAGGCGCCAAACCTGTGTTTGTCGATATCGACCCTGATACATATAACATTTCGCCGGAATGTGTGAAAAAAGCTATAGATGATATGACCAAAGAAGAACGGGCAAAACTTAAAGCAATAATCCCTGTTCATCTATACGGCCAATGCGCTGATATGGACCCGATTTTAAAAATAGCCGAAAAATACAACTTGATTGTTATTGAAGATGCGGCTCAGGCTATTGGAGCAGAGTATAAAAATAGACGAGCAGGTTCTATGAGTGATTTTGGCTGCTTTTCCTTCTTTCCTTCAAAAAATCTCGGAGCTTTTGGAGACGGGGGAATTGTAACAACAAATTCAGAAAGTTTTTATGATAAATTGCGCATACTTCGTGTTCATGGTTCCTCCCCAAAATATTATCATAAAATTATTGGCGGCAATTTCAGGCTGGACGCTTTCCAGGCATCTATTGTGTCGTTGAAGCTTAAACACCTTGACAAATGGACAAAAAAAAGACAGGAAAATGCCGGTAAATATCGAACCCTTTTTGCCGATACCGGCTTAGAAGATCTTGTTAAGCTTCCGGTTGAAAGGGAAAATCGCCACATATACAACCAGTTTGTGATAAGCTTAAAGGATAAGAGAGACGAGCTTCACCGGTTTTTAAATAACGCTGGCATAGGTGTGGAAATCTACTACCCTATTCCAATGCATCTCCAGGAATGCTTTTCATATCTGAACTATAAAAAAGGGGACTTTCCTGTGTCTGAACATGCGGCTTCACATACTCTCGCTATTCCTGTTTATCCTGAGCTTTCGGAAGATCAGCAGGAATATGTTGTTCAAAAGATAAAAGAGTTTTATTCAGCCACAGATTCACACAGATGAACGCAGATAGGTTTAAAATACAACAGAAATTTACAAACTCATATTTACTACGGAGCAGATAGACAATTAAATTTGAAAATGGCTGACTGTTTGAACGCATTAGTGAGACTTAAGAAAAAACAGCCGATTATAAGACATCTTTGGTATAATGTATTAATTATCAACTGACAAAAGTAGTTTTGTTATGTTTTTGTATGCTGTTTTTTCTTTAGGATCACTTGTTGTGTGAGTTTCAGACCTTTGCAAATTTAATTGTCTGTCTGCGGAGTAATGGAATTATAAAACCCACTTTTTTGAATTTGTAAATTTTTGATACAAAGAAAAATATCAGCAATGATCAGTGTAGATCAGTGGCTGAATCGTTACCAAATTATTATTATTTAAAATTTTGAATACAGAATTATCAAAAAATGTTATTATTATAAATGAACTTGGCCTTCATGCAAGGTCTGCTGCAAAAATAGCAAAACTTGCACAAAATGCTGAATCAACAGTGTGGGTAATAAGAGGCAAAGAAAAGGCTGATGCTGCAAGCATTCTTGATGTTCTGACTCTTGCCTGTCCAAAAGGTTCAAAAATAACATTAAAAGTTAATAATAAGTCAGATATAGATATCTTAAACAGTATCGTAGAACTGATTGAGAAAGGATTCGAGGAATAAGCTGATATGTCGGATACAAATACAAATGAAATGGTTTTAAATGGGATTGGCGCTTCTCCGGGCATCTGTATAGGAAAGGCTTATCTTGTTGATAAAGAAGGTGTAGATGTTGTTGAAAAATATTTTATTGATAAAAAGAACTTAAAAAAAGAGGTAAAGCGTTTCAAGAGCGCCGTAAAGTCCGCAAAAGATGAAGTCCAGGCAATAATAAAAGATACACATGAAGAATTACATCAACATGTATATATCCTTGAGACACACAGGGTACTGCTGAAAGATAAAATGCTGTATGGCAAGACAATCGAAACCATCGAAAAAGAACAGATAAATGCTGAGTGGGCTCTTAAAAAGGTTGTGTCAAACCTGAAATCGATGTTCCAAAATATTACAGACCCTTATTTAAGGGAACGGGCTTCAGACATAACGCATGTATCTGACAGGATAATGAGAAATCTTGTTGGAGCAAATACGGTAAATATTTCTGAAATAAGAAAACGTGTAATACTTGTTGCTCACGATCTTTCTCCGGCAGAAACAAGCCAGATACAATTAGAAAAAATAATGGGGTTTGTAACCAATCGCGGCGGCAAAGCATCCCATACAGGCATAATCGCGCGAACCCTTGAACTCCCAGCTGTTCTAGGTCTTAAACATGCAACAGGGATGATTAAAAACGATGATCTGATCATTGTTGACGGCAACACGGGAACAGTAATTATTAACCCTACAGAGCAGACTCTTGTTCAGTCTGTAGAACGTAGCATTAAATACGAAGAATATAGAGCCGCTGTTGTCCGGGGCAGCCACCTTAGCGCTGAAACAACAGATGGATTCCGGTTGCATGTTATGGGCAATATTGAACTGCCTGAGGAGGTTGTATCGGTTATCGACCACGGCGGGGATGGAATCGGCCTTTACAGAACAGAGTTTCAATATCTAAGCCGCCCTGATTTTCCAGAAGAAGATGAACTGTTTGATAAATACAGGGATGTTGTCGAGGTTATGGCGCCAAAACCTGTGACCATACGTACTCTTGACATAAACGGGGATAAGGCGATCGCCCCTTCTTTAGAATGTGTTGAGACAAACCCGGCCCTTGGGCTTCGCGCTATCAGGTACTGTCTGCAAAATCCTGATGTTTTCAAGACACAGCTCAGGGCTATATTGAGGGCTGCTGCGTTTGGAAACGTCCGACTGCTGATTCCCATGATATCAAGTTGTGATGAAATCTTCGAAACAAAAAGAATTTTAAATGAGGCTGCCGATTCTCTCGATAAGGAAGGAATAGTCTTTAACAGAGATATCGAAGTCGGAATTATGATAGAGGTTCCTTCGGCGGTAATAATGGCAGATAGAATGGCTCAAAATGTTGATTTCTTCAGCATTGGAACAAACGACCTGATACAGTATTCACTGGCCATCGACAGGGGAAACAATGAGGTTGCGCACCTTTTTAATCCTCTTCATCCAGCCATTATCCGGTCAATAAAACATGTTGCCGATGTAGCCAGCAACAAGGGTATAAAGGTTTTTATGTGCGGCGAGATGGCCAACGATCCAATTAATATGCCGATACTTCTTGGCATTGGAATAGATGAATTAAGCATGAATCCTCAATCAATTCCTGCTGTCAAAAGCATAATAAGATCGATAAAGCTTGAAGATGCCAGACTATTTATAAAGGATGTTTTAAAAAAATCGTCATCCGCAGAGATCGTACAAATGGTTCAGGATACTTATGGCGACATTCTTCCTGCCAAACTATATTACGAGCTACATTAAGCGATTAGCTCTTAGCAATTAGCCGTTAGCTCTTATTATTTCGGGTGGTTATCAGCGATTCGGTTTCACCTATTGTGTAAAATATTGACCTTTAGCAATATATTGAAATTATTGTGCTAACTACTAAAAGCTAATGGCTAATAGCTCATTTTAGGTACAAAGGTAAAATTTGAAAACAAATCACAATAAGATTGTAACTGAGAACAGAAAGGCCAGATACAATTATTTTATCGAAGATACTTATGAGGCCGGAATGGTACTCCTGGGAACAGAAGTTAAATCACTCAGACTCGGCCGTGCAAATCTGAAAGATTCATATGCCAAAATAAAAAAGGGGGAAGTATATGTTTACCAGATGCATATCGGGCTCTATCCCTTTGCATCTTTTGACAATCACGATCCTCTGCGGCCAAGAAAACTGCTTTTGCATACAAAAGAGATCAAAAAGCTGTACGGCAAAGTAAATGAAATGGGTTTTTCCCTGATCCCTTTAAAGGTTTATTTTAAAAACGGAAAGGCTAAAATGACGATTGCTCTTGCCAGGGGCAAGCGCAAATATGATAAAAGGGAAACTATTAGAAAGCGTGATGAAAAAAGGGATATGGACAGGATAAGAAGAGATAGAATGTAAAATCACCTACCACCCGTTAAAAGGGTGGTTTGATGAAGACCCCTCGAAGAGATCTAAAAGCATCGCGATTCCTGCAGATTACAATCCAATATCAAGGACACAGCCGTCAAGCTAAAAGACTATGAACATCGAACATCGAACGTCCAACGTTCGATGTTGGACGTTCAAAAGAATTTTTGCTCTTTAGGAGTGTATGGGCGAAGCCCGTTGTTTAATTAACCTGTAATTAGAATTGCTGATAAGCTAATGTCCATATTGACATTAGTCTTTCAATAGCTTATATTATAAATTAGGCTAAGCGGTTCAACGTTCACGGTTGAAAAGCCATCTCTGTCTGATATCAAAAAATGATAGATGTCAATAGATTATAACCATTGAACCTCTGAACCATAAACCTATTATTTTATGTTCTTTTAAAAATCAATCTTGGGGGCGAAACGGCTTCGACGAGGATAAAGAAGCTAAGGTTGCATATCGAGCTCCTGTCTGCTCGTAAAACAGACTGGAAATAAACATAATCGCAGACGATTATAATTACGCTTTAGCCGCTTAGGCTAACGTCCTGCCGGATTATTCCTGCGCATCCGGTAAGGGCGTCGACTAGCAGGATAGCTGACCCTGATAGCCTGTTACAGGACCAGCAAAACTTTTACAGGATAGTCTTTCAAGCATCCTGCCTGAGGGAGACTTGACAAGGCGAAAGCCAAAACTCAGACTAAATATGTAGATGCCTTTGTGGAATGTTTTCGGACGCGGGTTCGACTCCCGCCGCCTCCACCAGTCTTCGCTTAAGCGAAGCGCCAAGCGAAGACTGCCGCAGCGAAGCCATAAGGCGAAGACGGGCTATCCCAATGCCAGCACAAATTTTGCTTCGCTTCAGCTACGACTCGGCACGCCAACCTAATTGATTTTTCCGCCTAATTGAATTATTTAAAAATACATGAAAAAGCCTGCCTTTTATTACGTTTACATTTTACAATCAAAAATTAACACCGATCGGTTTTATATTGGCTTTACAGAAAATAGACTAAAAGATCACAATTCAGGAAAAGATCCCCATACCTCCAAATATAAACCTTGGCGTATCAAAACAGCCATTGCGTTTACGGACCGACAAAAAGCTCTGGATTTCGAAAGATATCTAAAAACTAAATCTGGTCGCACCTTCGCTAAAAAGCGGCTATAACTTTTTTATTTGCTTCAAGAAGGGTGAAGTCACACCGGCGGAGCAATCATTTTCACATTCAGTGTAAATGTTGTTCCATGATCAATTTCACTTTCAACATTAATCCAGATATTATAAGATTCCAATATGCTGTGAACAATTGAAAGACCAAGGCCTGTTCCGCTATGTTTTGTTGTAAAAAAAGGATCAAAAATAGATCTGGCTGTCTCCTCTGACATGCCGCAGCCGTTGTCAGTAATCTTGATACATACATGCTTATTGTTGTTTAATGGATATGTTTTAATCTTTATCACCCCGGAACCCTTAATAGCCTCTGCTGCATTTAAAAGAAGATTCCAGAAAACCTGGCGCAGGTGCGCGGGGTCCATTTCAATCCAGATATCAGGATGAAACTCATTATTGATTAGTATCTTCCCACCGCAGGCGCTGTCCTTTTCAAAAAGCTCCACTATTTCTCTCAAGGCTTCATCCAGTTTTATTTTCTCAACCTTCCCTGTCGGCGGTTTTGCGAACAAAAGAAAATCACTCGCGAGAGTGCTTAAACGGTCGGTTTCACGAAGAACTATCTGCATCAACTTATCGTGATCATAATTATAACTAATCTCGTCCTTTAAAAGCTGTATCGCCCCAGTTAGAGAAGCAAGAGGGTTCTTGATTTCATGAGTTAAACCTGCCGCCATTTCACCAATGGCAGCCAACTTTTCAGCCCTCTTCACGCGATCCTTCATTGCCAAAAGCTCTTTTCTCGTACTTTCCGCCTGTTCCGCGAGAAGACTGCTCAGGAAAGCTACTGCAAAACATGCAAATATAATCATTACTATTCTGTAAAGCACAACACTCCAGTCATAATCAGCGGCAAGAGTGCCTCCCGTCATCACGGAAGGTAAAATGACGCCATAATATTCCAGGTCGACCATAATTCCGTATTGAATGCAGCAAAGAGACGCCATAATCATGCTTCCTTTCCTGAAAAGAAGCATGCTTGAATAAACAATTACAACAAGATAAAGGAATGAAAAAATGCTGGCAAAACAGCCGGTCACATAAATTATCAGGGTTACGATAAATGTGTCTATGCCACACTGGATATAAGCAAAAAGCAATCCCTGCTTTACACGAAGAAGTATTAAGGAGTAAATAAAGGAAAGAAGAAAAATTCCGGCAATAAGTCCATAAAGAAGTAAAAGAGGTCTGGCTAAGGGGGAAGAACTTTCATTGAGTTGCAGAATTATTGTTGACCCAAGCAACAGGGTGGTAAAAAGAACCCTGAAAAACATGAGCCATTTAATTTTATTGTAAAATTCACTTCCGGGTTTTCTCAACAAATTATCCATGCTTCTACTTCAAAAATTAGTATCTAAATTGAGCTTTGGCTTAATCATGGTAGTCGTGTCACGCGTGAAATATCGTACCATGTGCTATACCTATATTATCCCATCGCAGCTGCCATCTTAAATATGGGAAGATACATCGCAACAACCAGGCCTCCGATTACTACACCTAAAAACACCAGCATAAACGGCTCTATCAATGCGGTCATATTTTCTACAGCCTGGTCCACTTCTTCTTCATAGAAATCGGCAATTTTTTGCAACATGTCATCAAGAGCACCTGTGGATTCGCCAACCGCTATCATCTGACATACCATAGATGGGAAAACCCCGCTTTCCGCAAGTGGTTCCGCCATTGTTCGACCTTCAGAAATGCCGGAACGAACCCCGTATATGGCCTTCTCAATTGTTTTATTACCCGCTGTTTTTGCGACAATTTCAAGCGCATCTAAAATTGAAACACCACTTGTAAGCATTGTGGCCATTGTACTTGTAAACTTGGCTACCGCTCCTTTACGAAGCAGCATTCCCATAACCGGCAGCTTAAGAACCAGGTCATCCTTGATTTTCTCGCCTTTTTCGGTTTTAACAATCTTTTTGAAAATATAAGAAAACAACCCCATCCCGCCAATAATATAAAGTATATTGCCTTTTATGGACCTGCTCATATTTACTACGATTTGAGTCGGCATCGGAAGAGCCGAACCCATGCCTGAAAACATGTCCTCAAAAACAGGAATAACAAAGACCATAATTATTCCAACCACAACTGCGGCTATAACAAGAGTTACTATAGGATATGTCATGGCTCCTTTAATCTTGCCTTTAAGTTTTGCAGCTTTCTCCAGATATTGAGACAGCCGTCTTAAAATAGTATCCAGAATACCACCTGCTTCACCGGCAGCAATCATATTTACAAAAAGGTTGTCAAACTGATCCGGATGTTTTTTCAAAGCATCGGCCATGGTTTCTCCACCTTCAACGGCTTCCTTAATTTCTTTTAATATCTTTTTAAATGTTTTGTTTTCCTGCTGTGACTGGAGTATATCCAGGCATTGAATTATCGGCAGACCTGCATCGATCATTGTAGAAAATTGTCTGCAAAAAAGAATTATATCGGCCATTACAACCTTTGGCTGCATAAAGACCACATTTTCAAAGATGTCCTTAGGTTTTTCCTTTATCTTAACAGAGGTCAGCTTAAGTCTGCTTAATTGCGCTTTTACCACATCTTCGCTGGAAGCCTCCATTTCCCCTTTTTTGATCTCATTCTTCTTGTTCTTACCTTTCCACAGATATACAGGCATGATATTCTCCATCCTTTTTCGATAAATTCGTAACTTTCTATTTTTATGAATTATATCATACAGTAAACTAAACAACAATAGCTTTATATAAATAATTGTAACTACTAAGGTGAATAGGCTAAAGGCTGAAGGCTGAAGGTTTTTAGGAAAAAGGCTCATAAAACTCAATACTCTTTGATCAAATCTCAATGTCCCCTGCCCTCCGACCTCTGACTTCCGACCTCTGACCTCCGACCTCTGACCTCCGACTTCTGCCCCCTGCCCCCGACAAATTGAGCTTGATAAACTATCTTATATATGTAATTATTTAGGTTGTGTAAATTTCTGATTGAACAACCAATAATACAAAATCAGGACTCAATTGTGGCTAAAGCAAAAGCGCTAAACAAAAAAATTACCGTCATAACAACCCATATAAATGCCGATTTTGACGCGATGGCATCCATGCTTGCCGCACAGAAGCTGTATCCTGATTCTATCGTGGTTTTTCCGGGTTCCCATGAAAAAAACTTAAGAAATTTCTTTGTGAAATCGATGGTATATCTCTTTAACATGGCGGATATAAAAAAAATTGACTTTTCAATTATTGAAAGGCTTGTCCTTGTAGACACAAGACAGCCAAACCGAATCGGAAAATTCGCATCTCTTGTGAAAAGATCAGATTTAGATATACACATCTATGATCATCATCCTGCCATGGCCAATGATATAAAAGGTAATCATGAAGTATGCGAGGCAACCGGCGCAACCGTTTCCATCCTTACAAAAATCATAAAGGAAAAAGAGATCGACATTTCCTCTAACGAAGCAACTGTAATGTGTCTTGGAATATATGAGGACACAGGCTCTTTTACATTCTCATCAACCACTGAAAAAGATTTCATCGCCGCGGCCTTTCTCCTTTCAAAGGGAGCAAATCTGGATATTATATCAGATTTGATTGCGAGAGAGATCAGCACGGAACAGGTTGGGCTGTTAAACGATATGATCCAGGCAGCAACCAGCTATAATATCAACGGTATCAAAATTATAATTACAACCGTAACGAGCGATAACTATCAGGCGGATTTCGCTTTTCTTGTTCATAAAATGGTTAAGATGGAAAATCTTAACGTAATTTTTGCCCTCGCACAAATGGGAAATAAAATATACGTTGTGGCTCGAAGCAGAATAACTGAAGTTGATGTGAGGACCATTATTTCTCATTTTGGCGGAGGAGGTCATGCATTTGCCGCCGCCGCAACTGTCAAGGATAAAACCCTTGCCCAGACAAAACAGGAGCTGCTTGAAATCCTCTATAAAACTGTCAAGTCAAGAAGACGGGCAAAGAATCTTATGTCTTCTCCACCAATATCGATAGAACCGGATGTCTCATGCGAAAAGGCCAACAATCTTCTCACACGTTACAATGTAAATGCTCTTCTCGTCATAAAAAAACTATCTGATACAGGCAGTAAACAACAACTTGTCGGTTATATAACCCGCCAGGTTGTTGAAAAGGCGCTCTACCACAAACTGGATCATGTTCAGGTAAAAGAATATACGACAACAGAACTTGCAACCGTAGAACCCGAAGCCGATCTTCCTGAGATTCAGGATAAAATCATCGGGAACAAGCAGCGCGTCCTGCCGGTCGCAGATAAAGGTGTCATCACCGGTGTTATTACACGCACAGATCTTTTAAATACTCTTGTACGACAGTATCAAAAAGTTCCCTTCGATTCATTCAAGCCGGTCATGACAACTCTCCAGGCTAGAACCAGAGACATCAGCAAGTTCATGAAGGAACGCATTTCACAGCGTTTACTTAATATCCTGCAAACAATTGGCGAGGTGGCCGCTGAAATCGGTTATAGCGCTTACGTTGTGGGCGGATTTGTGCGCGACCTGTTCCTTTACAGAGCCAACGAAGACATTGATATTGTAATAGAAGGTGACGGTATAACATTTGCTAAAAAATATGCCGTGCAATATAGCGCTCGTGTTCACTCCTATGGAAAATTCGGCACAGCGGTTATAATCTTCCCTGATGGTTTTAAAATTGATGTGGCTTCTGCCAGAATGGAATATTACAAGTTCCCGGCCGCCCTTCCGACAGTTGAAATGAGTTCAATAAAGCTCGATCTTTTCCGAAGGGACTTCACTGTCAACACCCTTGCAATTCATCTTAACAAGGACAGGTTCGGAACATTAATCGATTTTTTCTCCGCACAAAAGGATATAAAGGAAAAATCAATAAGGGTTTTGCACAACTTAAGTTTTGTCGAAGATCCGACACGTGTGTTCCGGGCTATAAGGTTCGAACAGCGTTTTGACTTTACTATCGGAAAACTAACTGCCGGACTCATCAAAAATGCCGTAAAAATGGACTTCTTCAAACGGCTCAGCGGACGGAGAGTATTTAATGAGCTGCGCCAGATCCTTGAAGAAGAAAACCCGATCCCTGCTATCAAGAGTCTGAATGATCATAACCTGCTAAAGGTAGTCCACCCTTCGATAAAAATCGACAAAAAACTTATTCCTCTGTTAAATTCCGTCAAAAAGGTATTGTCATGGTATGATTTACTTTTTCTCGAAGAATTCTATTTGAAGTGGGCAGTCTATTTTATGTCGCTTATCAGGCATTGTGATAAAAAAACTTCGGAAGAAATCTGCCTGCAGCTTGAATTAGCGCCACGCTATAGAACAATTATCTGCGGTGAACGCTTTAAAGCTGATGAGTGTCTTCTTTTACTTGAAAGAAACAGTCAGATTACAAACAGCTTTCTTTACAAACAGCTTTCCGATTTTAAAACTGAACTTATCTTATATATGATGGCATTGACAAAACAGGAAAGAATTAAAAAAGCCATCTCCCATTACTTCACAAAACTAAGGTATATTAACACTTCGATTACAGGTAAAGACTTAATGAAGATGGGCATTAAGCCGGGCCCGATCTACAGGGAAATTCTGGAAAGTGTTTTAGAAGCAAAATTAAACGGCAAGGTCAAAACACGAAGCAAAGAGCTTCTTTTTGTAAAAAATACTGGCAAATATTCAGCCACTAAGGCACAAAGGCTCAAAGAAAAAGTATGAATTTTAAACCTTTATCAAAAAGAGAAGAATCTATTGCTAAAAATTGACCGGCAAACGGCTTGGTTTTCTTATCAATTTCAATGTACCTCTTATTAAAAAAGGCATCAAAAGAATTATATTATAATCTTGGTGTCTTAGTGCCTGGTGGCTGAACAGTGAAAAATAATGTTTCATAATTTAGATTTAAATCAACTGATCATAAAGATAGTCACACTGCTTTTTGCTGTATCCGTGCATGAAGCGGCTCATGGCTATGCTGCATACCGGATGGGAGACAATACGGCAAAACTTGCGGGAAGACTGACATTGAACCCTATAAAACATCTTGATTTTGTCGGTTCATTCCTCATGCCCGCAATATTGGCCCTATCTTCTTCCCCTTTTATCTTTGGTTACGCCAAACCGGTGCCTGTAAATTTTGCCAATCTTCGTGATTATCGCAAAGGAACCGCTTTTGTCGCATCTGCCGGAGTGCTGGCAAATCTGACTTTGGCAATTGTCTGTGGAATATTTTATCAAATTTTACTCCTGCTTGAACCTTTCAGTTACAATCCCGTATTCAAACCCTTTATTATAGATATATTCCTTTTGCTTGGTTACAGCGTAATGATCAATATTGTCCTCGCTGTTTTCAATATTCTGCCGATCCCCCCCTTAGACGGAAGCCGGATACTTGCCCTGTTTATACCAG
>JAUVHU010000040.1 GCA_030593145.1 Desulfobacteraceae bacterium | reverse complement strand
ATTCGGAGGTAGATTACCCACGCGTTACTCACCCGTGCGCCACTTTACTATCTTTAGCAAGCTAAAGAGTTCTCGTGCGACTTGCATGTGTTAAGCACGCCGCCAGCGTTCATTCTGAGCCAGGATCAAACTCTCCAATTATATTCTCAATAAATGTCGCACCAATAATAATAAAGGTGCAAACATAAAAAACGTTGGCCCAACTTATATAAGTTGTCACTATTTAGTTTTCAAAGATCAAGCAGCCATTAGCTGAACATTAACTGTTAGCTTCAAGCAAAAGCATTATTTATATAATTTACTTTTTGTTCTGTCAAGAATAAAATTGATTTATTTTTCATTAAAAACAAAATCTCTGAAAAATATTCAATTTTGTTTATATTCAAGGAAAGATAAAATTTTAAACCAAAAACACCCCCGCCAGGGCAGCGTTCGTAGATTAACTTTTTTACCTTACGCCAACACTTTAGCAATACAAAGTAAAGCCAGCGCTAATTGAATAAAAAGGATTTATACGGTTACTGTCTCGATCTGTCAAGCGGTTTTTCTACTTTTTTATCTTTATTATGTGAAACCGTTTTTTACCGGACCTTAATACGATAGTTCCGTTGTCATCAAGATCCTTTTCTGTTATTTGCTGTTCAAAAGATTGAATACGCTTGGCATTAATATATGCCCCGCCCTGCTCAATCAGCCTTCTGGCAGCTCCACCTGAAGAGGCAAGACCAACGGTATGGAATATTTTAAAAGCAGGAATGCCTTCTCTGAGCTGATCTATCACAAAAAAAGAGTGCGGCACCGACACATCATCAACATCCAACATATCCCTATGAACTGAACTGGACGGCAGTATATTTTCAGAAACAGCACAACCGCCAAACATACTTGCTGCCGCATGATAAGCCTTGCTTGCTTCTTCTCTGCCATGAACAAGCTGTGTAGCCTCAAACGCCAGAACTGTTTTAGCCATGTTTAAATCAGCATTTTCCAGCTTTTCGATTTCTCTGATTTCATCTATCGGCAAAAATGTATAAAGAGCCATAAATCTGGCAACATCCTTATCATCAGTATTGATCCAATACTGATAGTATTCGTATGGGCTGGTTCTTTCAGAATCAAGCCAGACAGCTCCTTTAACTGTTTTCCCCATCTTTGCTCCACTGCTCGTAGTAATCAAGGGGAAAGTTATGCCAAAAACAGTTTCATGACACATTTTCCTGACCAGTTCAATGCCGCTAACTATGTTTCCCCATTGATCACTTCCCCCCATCTGAAGCCTGCATCCGTAATTTTTAAAAAGTTGAAGAAAATCATATGCCTGTAACAACATATAATTAAATTCGATAAAATTTAACCCTTCTTCAGATTCAAGACGCATCTTATAGCTTTCTGCTTTTATCATACGATTAACACTGAAATGCCGTCCAATATCTCTCAGAAACGGAATATATTTTAATTTTGTCAGCCAGTCAGCGTTGTTCAACAAAAGAGCCTTTCCCTCGCTGAAATCAATAAACCTGGACAATTGCTTTTTAATTCCAATTGCATTTTCTTCCACCACTTCCGGTGTAAGTATTTGCCGCGTTTCAGTCTTACCACTCGGATCTCCGACAAGACCGGTTCCACCTCCAACAAGAGCAATAGGACGGTGACCGAGTTTTTGTATATGAGCAAGCGACATTATTGGCACGAGGCTTCCAACATGAAGACTGGACGCTGTCGGATCAAAACCAATATAACAAGTTATATTGTCCTGATCAAGATATTCTTTCAATTCATCCCCGTGGGTTGTTTGTTCTATAAACCCACGTTCATAAAAGATATCAATTAAATTAGACATACGCCTACCTCGTTATAATAAGACCTTTGCAACCATTTCCTATTTGTTTGCATATTCCACAGCCCTTGTTTCTCTTATAACCGTAACTCTTATCTGTCCAGGAAATGTTAATGACTCTTCAATTTTATGTACAATATCCCTGCTTAGCAGAATAGATTCTTCATCTGAAATAATACCACTTTCCACTATAACTCTGAGTTCCCTTCCGGCTTGAATGGCATAAGTATTAGCAACCCCTTTAAACGAATTTGCTATATTTTCAAGATCCTCCAAACGTTTTATATAATTTTCAAGCATCTCCTTGCGCGCGCCCGGCCTTGCCCCTGAAAGACCATCAGCAGCCTGTACTAACAACGCATACACTGTATTGGGCGGCACATCTTCATGGTGAGCGGAAATAGCGTGAATAACTCCATTAGACTCGCCATATTTTTTTGCAAGTTTTGATCCTATTAAAGCATGCGGCCCTTCAACTTCATGATCAACCGCCTTGCCGATATCATGCAGCAATCCCATACGCCTTGCCAATTTTTGATTAAGCCCCAGCTCAGATGCCATTATGCCACATAAAAACCCCACCTCAATTGAATGCTGCAAAACATTCTGCGTATAACTTGAACGAAATTTTAATCTGCCAATTATTTTTACAAGCTCACTATGCATACCATGCACGCCCAGATCAAATGCCGCCTGTTCTCCAGCCTCTTTAATTGCCAGATCAACCTCCTTCTCAACCTTTTTCACTACATCCTCTATACGCGCGGGATGTATCCTGCCATCTGATATCAGCTTTAAAAGAGAAAGCCTGGCGACCTCTCTCCTGACAGGATTAAAACCGGATAGAATGACCGCCTCAGGAGTATCATCTATTATAAGATCTATACCTGTTGCGGCCTCAATAGCGCGTATATTCCGCCCTTCTCTGCCGATAATACGCCCTTTCATTTCGTCACTTGGAAGTTGAACTACAGAAACAGTACGTTCTGCTACAAAATCACCAGCATATCTTTGGATAGCGGTTGCAATAATCTTTTTTGCTTTTTTATCCGACTGCTCCCTTGTTTCATTCTCTATCCTCTTAATAAGCCTGGCGCCTTCATACCGCGCCTCATTTTCCATAGCTTTAATTAAAAGTTCCTTAGCCTGCACTGCTGTTAGACCTGAAATTCTTTCGAGCTGCTTTTTTTGCTCTTCAACAAGTTCGTTATATTTTTGTTCATTCTGTTCAATTTGTTCCTCTCTTTTGACCAATTGTCTTTCGCTTCGTAAAATATTTTTTTCTCTTTTCTCGAATTGGTCGGTTTTGCGATCAATATTTTCCTCTTTTTGTATTATTCTCTTCTCATGTCTTTTTAATTCAGATTTAGTTTCTTTGGTTTCCGCGTCAAATTCGCTTTTCATTTTGAAAAGTCTATCTTTGACCTCAAGCTCAGCCTCTTTTAATATAGTTTCTGATCTCCGTTTCGCGTCCTCAATTATCCGTATAGATTCTTCATTAGCAATGTTGATCTTCTGAGATACAAGCTTTCCTTTTATCCAATATGCAATGGCAAAACCTGCAATAAAACTGATTATGACTATTATAATATTATATTCATTCATCACCATTCTCCATGGGGATATTAGTATTTTTACCCGCAAAAATTCTTTAATTAATCCCTATAAACAGTTGGGGAGGGAAATAACACATATATATAAACAAATTTTTATCTGGAAAAATCTCCAGCTCCAGCTAGTTCTAAATTTAAGCGCAAATTAGCAGCCGCAAGAATGTCCTGGTCTTAAACTGCATGCAAAATTTGCGTCTGACACAGGCACTTTAATAAAGCTTTAGCGCTAACCGGACCCAAAAGGGTGTTTTATACAGATCTATTTAAGAGGTGGATATAGGATGAGGTCTTCAGAATGGCAAAAAAGGTTGGTTCGCCGACAATATTTTATGTCATTAACATATTATCTTTGCATAAAAGATCGATTATATAGTTTTTCGTTTTCTTATACATATAAATATCAGGATAACCCCCGCACAGAGCCGTGTTGAAAGAGTCTTTGAACCAATTTGCAAGGTGGGCGCCTTATGGTTTCTTCAGGCTTTTCTGTACAAGCAGAACATGCACACCAAAACCAGTGAAAGCTCCCTTTAATATAAATGTTGGGTCAAAGAACATCTCTCAATCACGAACACAGCAGGGGTCTTTTCCTGTAAAATAATATTTAATTGCCTTCAAGAATTTTCATCCCGACAGGATAACTATGTATATCTATTTATTTTGCGGCATCAATAACTTTATTATAGAAAAAACATTACATTCGTCTGGCCTCAACTTGTTAAATATTATCTGACAATCTGCTCATCATCATCTAATCTATGCGCCAAACTTGCTGATCGTTTAAAAATCTCCTCTAAAAAATTTGAGTGATTCTTTTTTAACTCAAAATTTTCATTAGCGATATTCAATGCAGCTATTATTAAAATTGTAAGTTTTGAAGAATTTATTGATTGACCTGTCTGTTGCCTTTCAACCTTTTCCACCTCTTTGACCAGGAAATCGGCAACATCTTTTGCTTTTGTGACTTCCGATTCAGCCTTAAATGTATATGGCTGCCCAAAAAGTTCTATTGTTACAACAAGTTGTTCCAATGAGAATGTGTTTCACCTCTTCAAAAAACCTGATATCCCGCTGGCCAGTATATATTATTCTGCAATATCATCTAATTTGGCCAACAAACTATCAATTTTTGACCGAATAATGTCTCTTTCTTGCAAATAATTAGTTTCTGTCTCGACTTTGCTTTGAAGCTCTTCCTCTAACCTCCTTATTTTATCTCTAAGTTCTGAATTAGCAGATTCATGAGCTTTGCAAACTTCAATTAATCTTACAACTTTTTCTTCAATTTCTTCAAATTGTCGCAAAATTTGTTCGTTATCCAATATATCACCTCATGTCTTAATATAATCTTCCAACAAAACTAAAGTCAAGATATTAATTTAGACAGGGGAAACACATTTGAACTTTATAAAAATGGTAAAAGGATTTTCGCGAGCTACTTTGAAACATTTCGGAAAAAATTTTAAGTCAAGATATTTTACGCATAATGTTCTCAGCCGCAATTAACTCCTTATCATTATTAACGCCAACAACCTCCTCACAATCTGTGCCAATCATTGCACCAACAACCTTTTTCCCCAGATATCCGATTTCAATAATGTCTGTAAGATAATACTCACCCTGAGCATTATCTGACTTAATCTTATGTAAAGAATCTATTAAAAATTTCTTTTTTACAGAATAGATTCCAGTATTTACGATTTTTATCTTTTTCTGTTTTTCAGAAGCATCCGCCTCTTCAACTATCCCGAAAACATTCATGTTTTTATCAAACAATACTCTGCCATATCCTTCAGGATTATCAACTTCAACCGCCAAAAGAGTAACGTCACGATTTTTTCTTATATGATCATCTAAAAGCCGCATAACAGTATCTGAACTCAACAGCGGCACATCGCCGCACAGTATAACCACCTGTTCAATATATTCAGGGATGTAAGGCAGCGCACACAAAACCGCATGACCGGTCCCAAGCTGTTTTTCCTGCAAAACAAATATTAATTCATCATCTTTTGACAAAGCTTCGCGAACTTTCTCAGCCTGGTTGCCTACCACAAGAATCACATTACTTCCCGCAACCTTGTTAGCTGTTTTTACAACATACATTACCATAGGCTTGCCCAGTATTTCGTGAAGCACTTTGGGCTTGCTCGATTTCATGCGCGTCCCCATGCCTGCGGCAAGTATAACAACTGCGACTTTGTTAACCCTGTTTTGCATATTACCCGTTAATTTAATTGATGAATACAAATCCATCATTTTAACAATAAAAAAGGGCAAACCAAATATTTGATCTGCCCTTGTATTATCATAGGCTCATTGTAACAGCCCGATTTAAAACTTTATTATTTTGTTTCGGCAAGTTTAAGTCGATGCAATGCTCTTGATAGAGCAGCCTTAGCCTTTTCAAAATTTATATCCGGCTTCTTTGCGGCCAGACGCTCCTCGGCTCGTTTGATTGCCTGCTTAACCCGTTCAACATCAATATCGCGCCTTCTTTCAGCAGACTCAGCCAGCACAGTTAGCTTATCAGGAAGCGCTTCCGCAAATCCAGAGCTAATAAAAACGGCTTTTTCAACCCCATCTGCAGCCTTATAGCGAATCGTGCCCAGCTTAAGGGTTGTTAAAAAAGGGGTATGGCCGATTAAGATACCAAACTCTCCAAAACTACCAGGCGCCACCACAATCTGAACATCTTCGCTAACAATAGATGCTTCCGGCGTAACTACTTCTAAACGGATATTTCCAGCCATAATTTGCCCTCTATGTTTTTTTTATGCAGCAGCCATTTCTTTGGCCTTTTCAACAGCCTCTTCTATCCCGCCAACCATATAAAATGCCTGCTCAGGAAGATCATCATGTTTACCTTCGCAGATTTCCTTAAAGCCTCGAACAGTATCTTCGATTTTCACATATTTGCCATCTTTTCCGGTAAATACTTCAGCAACATGGAATGGCTGTGAAAGAAATCTCTGGATCCTCCTTGCACGTCCTACAGTAATTTTATCCTCCTCAGAAAGTTCATCAATTCCAAGAATTGCGATAATATCCTGAAGCTCCTTATATTTTTGCAGCGTATTCTGAACCGTACGCGCAACCTGATAATGTTCTTCGCCAATATAAGCAGCATCAAGAATCCTGGAGGTTGAATCGAGCGGATCAACAGCCGGATAAATTCCAAGCTCAGTAATTGCGCGGGAAAGAACAACAGTTCCATCAAGATGGGCAAATGTTGTTGCAGGCGCCGGATCTGTCAAGTCGTCCGCAGGCACGTACACACACTGAACCGCTGTAATAGAACCCTTATCTGTTGATGTGATCCTCTCTTGAAGCTCACCAAGGTCAACTGCCAGTGTCGGCTGGTATCCTACAGCAGACGGCATCCTGCCAAGAAGCGCTGAAACCTCTGAACCGGCCTGAGTAAAACGGAATATATTATCGATAAATATTAGAACATCCTGTCCTTCTACATCCCGAAAATACTCTGCGACAGTCAAAGCGGAAAGAGCAACACGGGCTCTTGCCCCAGGTGGCTCGGTCATCTGCCCGTAAATCAGGGCAGCCTTGGGAAGAACTCCAGAATCTTTCATTTCTTTGTAGAGGTCATTCCCCTCACGAGTCCTCTCGCCAACACCTGCAAACACGGAAATTCCGCCGTGCTGCATGGCGATATTGTTAACCATCTCCATCATAACAACTGTTTTGCCTACTCCTGCGCCGCCAAACATTCCCATTTTGCCACCACGGGGGAATGGCACAAGCAGGTCGATTACCTTAACACCTGTTTCAAGAACGCGAACACTTGTATCCTGTTCGGTAAATTTCGGCGCTTCCCTGTGAATAGGCAGCATCAGTTCCTGGCTTATCGGCCCCAAGCCATCCACAGGTTTTCCAACAACATTTAGAACGCGGCCCAATCCCGCTTTACCAACCGGCATCATAATAGGCTTGCCGGTATCCTTAACAGGCATTCCGCGCACAAGACCGTCAGTAACATCCATTGCAATGGTACGAACAATATTGTCACCGAGATGCTGAGCAACCTCAATAACAAGATTATCCGGCTCATCGTTGATGGTTTCGTTGGTAATCAGCAGCGCTGTAAGGATTGTAGGCAATTTACCCTGCTCAAACTCAACATCAACAACAGGCCCCATAACCTGAGTAATTTTACCTATGTTCTCTCCCATCTATTGACCTCCAAATTTATTATCTGTTATTTGCTGTCTGCATATATAAATAACGCTCAAACAAATAACTATTAACTGTTTCCCAGTTTTATCCTTTTAGCGCTTCAGCACCACCAACAATATCCATCAGATCAGCCGTAATTGACGACTGTCTGGCCTTATTATACGCAAGCGACAGGGTGTCAACCATATCATCACAGGCTTTTGTAGCATTGTTCATAGCTGTCATGCGCGCGGCATGTTCGCTTGTGGATGTTTCCAGAAGTGCGCTGTATAATTGAACATAAATATGCCTTGGAAGCATATCTCCAAGCAGTTCATCTGTTGAAGGCTCACAAATATGCTCTGCGAGATACGGCGTTTCTTCATCTTCAACCTTTTTTTCAGGCAATCCAATAGGCTGTATCGGCAGAATCTGCTGTATTACCGGGGTCTGTTTTGCCATGCTGATAAATTTTGAATAAACAATATAAACTTCATCATATTCTTCATCTAAAAATCCATCAACAGTTCTCTGCCCGGCAACAGTTGCAATGTTAAATCCAAATTTTGCTCCCACAATTCCAAGATGTTCTCCTAAAATCGTGAAACCGCTTCTACGGCACCAGTCACGTCCCTTTTTACCAAAATTGGTAAATACGACCTCAATGTTTTGCCCGGATTTTTCCTTTGCAAATTTTTCAACCATTGAAAGAAGATGTGAATTAAAACCGCCGCATAACCCTTTGTCTGAAGTACACAAAATAACTTGTATTTTCTTGACTTCCTCTCGCGGTATCAGTAAAGGACTTGCTTCCTTGCCTGCCTTTTCCGCAAGGCTCCCCAGAACATCGGCAAATTTTAAGGCATACGGCCTGAACGCCTCCACCTTCTGCTGGGCGCCACGCAACTTGGAAGTGGCCACCATATTCATGGCCTTTGTTATCTGCTTTGTCTTTTTAACTGCTGTTATCTTTATTTGAACTTCTTTTAAAGTAGCCATAGAGCCCAGCCTTTATTTTATTGTATCCTTAAATTCTTCGCCGTAAGCCTTAAATGCCTCAGCCATTTTCTTGTCCAGGTCGTCTGAAATTTCATGTTTCTCCGCAAGCTCAGTGAATATCTGAGGATGCCTCTCTTCTATAAATGTGTAAAGGCCTGTTTCATATTTTGCCAGAACATCGAGAGGATAATCATCAAGAAAACCTCTTGTGCCCGCATAAAGTATCGAAACCTGCCTTTCCATCGATAATGGCTGATATTGCGGCTGTTTTAATATTTCAACCAGCCTTGCGCCCCTTGTTAACTGTGCCTGTGTTGCTTTATCCAGATCGCTGCCGAACGCTGCAAACGCCTCCAGTTCCCGGTACTGAGCCAGATCGAGTCGAAGAGTACCTGCCACCTGCTTCATAGCCTTAACCTGCGCTGACCCTCCAACCCGTGAAACAGAAAGTCCTACATTAATAGAAGGCCTGACACCGGCAAAAAACAGACTCGGTTCAAGGTATATCTGCCCGTCGGTAATAGATATAACATTTGTCGGGATATAGGCAGACACATCACCTGCCTGTGTTTCAATAATCGGCAACGCTGTCAGAGATCCTGCTCCTAGCTCATCACTTAGCTTGGCAGCGCGCTCAAGAAGTCGAGAATGGTTATAAAAAATATCGCCGGGAAATGCCTCGCGTCCCGGAGGTCGTCTCAAAAGCAAAGAAACCTGACGATATGCAACAGCCTGTTTTGAAAGATCATCATATATTATTAGCGCATGCTGCCCTTTATCACGAAAATATTCACCAATGGCGCATCCTGCATAAGGAGCAACATACTGCAAAGTCGCCGGATCACTGGCACATGCCGTTACAATGGTTGTATATTCCATGGCCCCATGCTTTTCAAGAACAGAATGAACCTGGGCAACCGTCGATTTTTTCTGACCGCATGCAACATAAATACAAAATACATCTTTACCTTTTTGATTAATGATGGCATCGACTCCGATTGCTGTTTTGCCGATCTGCCGATCACCAATGATAAGTTCGCGCTGGCCGCGGCCAACAGGTACCATAGCATCTACAGACTTAAGCCCAGTATACATGGGTTCATGCACACCCTTTCGCTCAATAACGCCTGGCGCAACCATCTCAACCCTGCGAAACTCTTTTGCATCAAGAGGCCCTTTACCATCAAGAGGCTCTCCAACAGACGATAGAACGCGTCCAAGAACAGCTTCTCCAACAGGCACCTGAGCAATACGTCCGGTACGCTTGACCATATCGCCCTCTTTAATATGGACATCTTCACCCATAATGGCGACACCAACATTATCTTCTTCGAGGTTCAACACAAGCCCCAGAATATTGCCTGGAAATTCAACGAGTTCCAATGCCATGGCTTTTTCAAGGCCATATACTCTGGCGATCCCATCACCTACCGACAAAACAATTCCTGTCTCGCTTAGCTCGACCTTCTTGTCATAGTCGGTAATCTGCTCTTTAATAATTTGACTTATTTCTTCGGCTTTTAATTCCATTAGACACTCTCACCCCTTTTTAAAGATTCTCTCATGTTGAGTAATTGTGTTTTGACGCTTCCGTCTAAAACAAGATCCCCTATCCTGGTAACAATTCCGCCGATAAGTTCAGGATCCTGTTCAACCTCCAGCATAACGTCCCTACCTGTCCTTTTCGACAAAGCGCTGCGAATTTTCTCAACGGTTTCAGATGAAAGCTCGGTAGCCGAAACCAGACTGGCACGCGCAATACCTTTTAACTCATCAGCCAGTTTTTGATAAAACTCACTGATATTACTCAAAAATCCAATCCTTCCCTTATCAAACAGCAACAGAAGATATGACGACATAATCTTGGTAGGACTCAGCCTGTCAATTATTGCCTTTAAAACTTTTCTCCGGCCTTCAACATCATAAAGAGGATTACAGATTGCCTGCTCAAGCTCCTTCTCCTTCTGAATCAAACCCGAAATCATATCAAGTTCATCTCTGTAAGTTTCAGCCTGACCATCCTCTTTGCCAATAAGCAAAAGCGCTCTGGCATAACGCCGTGCAACAGTTAAATTCTTCATTATGCCACCACCTTCCCTAAATATTCATCTACAAGTCTATCCTGATCTTCAACCGTAATTGCACCTCTGATAATCTCTTCAGCTTTTATAAGAGCTTTTTCAGATATCTCTTCCTGAAGCTTCGACTTAGCTTCTTTGAATTCATGTTCAATATTTTTTTTGGCCTGTTCCTCAAGTTTTACAGCTTCTGCTTCTGCTTCCTTCAGTATTCTATTTTTAGCCTCATTCCCCTGTTTTATATATTCAGCAACAATCTTCTCAGCCTCCTTACCTAACAGGGAAAGCCTTTCATTGTATTCAGCCAGTTTTTTCTCAGCATCCTTTTTCTTTACTTCAAGTTCGTCTATCTGATCCTTTATGCCTTTAATTCGAGCATTAAGCGCCTGTGATATAGGTTTACGTAAAAGAAAAAACAGACCTACAAATAAAACAGTAAAATTCATGACCTTGTAAGTATCTGTGGCCACCCAGCCCTTTGGCTCAGCATGTTCACCACCGGACGAACTAAAAGCAACATCAATAGTGGAAAATTGAAACACTGCGGCAAGAAGAATTGTAAGCACTGCAATCAAAATATACTTCCGGTTAAAACCAGGCTCCTTTTTCATAAATTGTTTCATTAGAAAGCCCTCCCCAGAATTTTTTGACCAATCTCATTTGCAAATACATCCAGTTCCTGATGCAATGATTTGCCGACACTCTCAGCATCCTTTGCGATTTTTTCACGAACCTCCGCAAGGTTTGCCTGAGCCTTTTTATTTATTTTTTCAAGAATCTTCTTTTCTTCTCCGGAAGCTTCCTGCAACAAAATCTCTTTTTCCTTTAATCCATTTGCCCTTGCATCTTTAACGCCCGACATAAATGCATCATCCTTTTCTTTTGCATCCCTGTCGGCCGCATCAATTCCCTGCTCGAGGCCTGTAATCTTCTCATTTCTCTGAATCAGCACTTTCCGGATCGGCTTATATAGTACAATATTTAGAACAAATACTAAGAAGATAAAATTGACGATTTGGATAAAGACGGATGCATCAACACTAACCATTGGAATCCTCCATGAATTAATTGAGACAATCGTAACAGAACTTTAATTTCAGGTTCAATAAACCAACAACAACAAATTGTCAAAGCTTTTTTTAATTTTTATCGTCTTTATGCTTTTTTGTTCTTATCAGAAAGATATTTTATGTTCCATTAAAAGTCCCTACTCAGCAATAAATCGCCTCATACTAATGTTCATTAAAATGCCTATGCAAATCATTATGGTCAAAATTGATGAACCGCCATAGCTGATAAATGGCAATGGCACGCCAACAACCGGCATCAGCCCAATGACCATGCCAATGTTAATAAAAACCTGCCAAGATATCATCACTGTAATGCCCATCGAAAGGATAGTACCAAAGGGCTCTCTGCATTTATAAGCAATATTCAGCCCTATGATAATAAGCATTAGAAATAACATAAGAATAATTAATGAACCCAGGAAACCCCACTCCTCGGACAAAACCGAAAATATAAAATCCGTATGCTGTTCAGGTAAAAAAGAAAGTGCGTTTTGAGTTCCTTTTAGAAATCCCTTACCTGAAATCATTCCCGAACCCACGGCAATTTTTGATTGAATAATATGATAACCAGCTCCAAGCGGATCACGATCAGGGTTCAAAAATGTTAATATACGCTGTTTTTGATATCCTTTTAGACAATATAAAACCAGCGGTATGCTTCCTGTGCAAAAAGCAATTATATACGCAAGTGAGCGTTTTTCAATTTTTACAAAAATTGTCATTGAGCCAGCGATTAAAACAACCATAAGGGCTGTTCCCAAATCCGGCTGTCTTAGTATCAAAACAAAAGGAATTATTGTTAATATAAATGGATGAATCAGTTCACGCAAGACTAATCCCCTGACATTAGCAAGCTTTGAATAGTATCGAGCCAGAATAATAATAACAGCAATCTTGACTATCTCAGACGGCTGAATTGAAACAGGACCTAATATCAGCCAGCGCCTCGCGCCTCCGACATAATTTCCGAAAAAGAAAACAGCAATCAAAAGAAAGATGCATATAGCATAAATTACGTGAGCCCATCGATCTAACATCCTGTAATTAAAGAGAAATGAAATGACCATCGCACACAATCCAACACAATACCAAACAACCTGTTTTATGCATAAAACTTTTTGCGGAGTCGGCACACCAGCTGTTACAGCGCTGTATAAAATTATCAGGCCAAAACACCCAAGTAAAAATGTCACACCTAATAATGCCCAATCAAAATGTTCTAAAAGCCGCCGATCAAACATATATATCCTTAAGTTACAAGTGCCTAAAGTGTCCCACCCAAATAGGTCTTGATCAGTTCTCTTGCAATCGGAGCCGCTGCACTCGAACCATGTTCTCCATGTTCCACAATAACAACAACAGCTATTTTAGGTTCATCAGATGGAGCATATGCTACAAACCAGGCATGCGCTTTTAAATGGGGTGCTCTATCTTCTTCATATGTATTGTCGTTTGTTTTACGACTAACGAGTTGAACTGTCCCTGTTTTTCCGCTGATATCAATACCGTCAACATGGGCAATATTCGCGGTTCCATGTCTTTTGTTTACAACCTCCCACAAACCCTTTTTGACAAGCTCAAGGGTTTGCCGGCTGGCCGGCAATCTACCTGCAAGCTTTCTGTTTTCGCGAGAATTGTTAACATCATACACCAACTTACCTTCAGCTGTTTCGATTTTCTTTATTATAGAGGGAGTGTATATTTCACCGTTATTTGCAACCGCTGAAATAAGAACCAGCATCTGTATCGGAGTAACAAGATTATAGCCCTGCCCAATGGCTATCGAAAGAGTTTCTCCTTTCTGCCATGCGACACCTGTATAACGATTCTTCCAGGCAGCAGTTGGGATTAAACCTGAAGCCTCATTGTCGAGGTTAATCCCGGTGGGTGAACCAAGGCCACAGGCTTTAGCATACCATGCGAGTCGATCTACACCAAGCTTCTGGCCGACCTGATAAAAAAAAACATCACATGATTCAGCCAGTGCCCTTATAACATTGACGCTGCCATGCCCTGTTCTTTTCCAGCATCGAAATTTACGATCTCCGTATTTGTAATGGCCCGGGCAGTAAAATGTGGTATTTTCATCAATAACCCCTTCTTCAATGCCCGCTATGACCGTTATTATTTTATACGTTGATGCGGGAGGATACTCACCCTGAACAGCTTTGTTTTCCATTGGCCTGAACGGGTTAGAAATCAGAGAATTCCATTCTTCATGGGACATGCCTTTTACAAAAGCATTCTGATCAAACGAAGGGCTGCTTGCCATAGCGAGAATATCCCCTGTTGTTGGATCCATTACCGCCACAGCGCCCGCTACTCCTTCTAACAACTCTTCAGCTTTTTGTTGCAAAGGCTGGTCAATCGTTAAAAAAATGTTATGGCCTGCCTGAGCTTCTACTGTTTCCAATATTCTAACAACCTGTCCTGTGGCATTTACTTCAACCTGCCTGCCACCATGTTTACCCCTTAAAAAATCCTCATATGCCCTCTCAACACCAAATTTTCCGATAAAATCTCCGGCCCTGCACCCAGAATACTTTCCGGATTTAAGCTCATTAGAATTTATTTCACCCAAATACCCTATAAGATGCGCTGCGCTGCGCCTGTTGATATAATGCCTCCGAGGTCTGACTTTTACTCCTACACCAGAAAGATCAAATTTATGGGCTTCAATGACAGCCAGTGCATCTCGTCCTATATCCCGTTTAAGCACAACAGGCGTATAGAACGAAATGCCTTTGTTGCGCTTTATTTTCCTCATAAGATCAGAGGCAGGGATATTAATATATTGAAACAGCTTCTCAATCGTATGTTCAATAGGCCTGGCATCCTTTAATATAACAGTTAAATCAAAGAATGGACAATTATCCACAATCAATATTCCATTACGGTCATAAATCAAGCCTCTTGACGGTTCTATACTTTGCAAGCGTATGCAGTTGTTCTCAGAAAGTCGTCTAAATTCTTCCCCTTCAATTATCTGGAGATAAAACAGACGCGCGATAAGCACAACAAAGACAGCAACAATACATAATACAACACCGGTTAAACGTTGCCTGTACCAACCGCTGTCCGCTGTTTTTAAATATTTACCCAAAGTATCAACCCGTTATTACATTAAATTTACAGTATAGGAATTTCCATTTTATGCCTGATGAATTCGGTATCAAATAGGATAGATGAGCAAAAAGCGCCTAAAGTCCTGCTAAACGTTTCTTTCCCATGCCACTCCATCAAGCCTTTTGTCCCAGCTTTTATAAATATAATTATAAAACAAAATCATAAACGGCCCAGTACATCCTGCCCATAAAAGCTGAATTACAAGTGTTTTAAAGACAGGTGCGTGAAAATGTGAGGCTGGAGCTAATGCGGCAACCGTTCCCAATAAAATAACATTCTCTATCAACACACCTGCGACAATAACGAACAGCAAGAAAACATAATCTCCTGCATGCAAATATTTGATTACCCACTTCACACAAATAAACAGCCAGAAATAAATTGTTACATATATCCCTAAGGGGCTTCCTGAAATACTGTCCATGATAAATCCTAAAAAGAATACTGCCGGTATGCCTTCTCGTACCTTTCGGAAAAGGCCGAGAAAGATAATAAAAATGGCTAAAAGATCCGGGAAATTATTAAATATTAGAAAACATGGTATAATTGTTGTCTGGATGATCACCAGGCACAGACAAGTGCAAATATGAAAGTAATATGTCATTGCCCGCTCACCTCTGATCTAAACTCGGCATGTTTGCGAGGATTTAATATCACTATAACTTCTTCCAGCTTTTCAAAATCAATATAAGGTGTTACGGTAACATCCTGGAACATGCCGGAATTGTGTTTTATTACTCCTGAAACGCTCCCGACACGCAATCCTTTTGGGAAAACAGCGTCCATTCCTGACGAAATAACCGTATCCCCGACTTTGATATCATGCTTACGTAAAATATAATTTAAAATGCATCGATCTGCTGACTCTCCCACAACAACTCCCCGAGCCCTGATCCTCTGTACAAGCGCATCTACAGCGCTAATCTGGTCAATTATCAGAAGCACTTTTGAATAATGAGATGAAACATTGACAACCTGGCCCACAATACCTTCCGGAACTACAACAGGCAAACTTTTTACAACTCCATCTGCCTTGCCTTTGTCTATGATTATAGTTTTAAACCATGGAGAAGGGTCCTTACCGATTACTTCAGCAACAATGACTTTTTCAGCTACTGTTTTTCGAAAGTTTAAGATGTTGCGGAGTCTCTTATTGGAAGCCTCAATTTCATTGTACCGGTTATTTTTTTCAATGGCGCTGCTTAAGACTTTCCTGAGATTGTCATTTTCTTCTTGTAATGAAATAAGAAAGAAATAGCGGTTCCATATACCCTTGATAAAAGAAATTGAATGGGTGGTCGCGTTCTGGAAAGGGGCGATAAATGAAATTGCAATTCGTCCTGCTCCAAAGGAATGATAGCGACGATTGCTAATGGAAAGGACAATGATATTGATGGCGATTAGAACAATCACACCAGCAATGATTACAATTTTTTTTGAGAACATAAAACTATAAAATCATAACCTGTTTAAGAATTTCGATGTTGTCAATCGCTCTTCCGGAGCCAAGAGCCACTGTTAACAATGGATCATCGGTTATCGTTATCGGAAGACCGGTTTCCTCTTTTAAAAGCTTATCCAGATTTTTCAGCAAACCGCCACCTCCAGTTAATACAATTCCGCTGTCAACAATATCTGCAGCCAGCTCAGGAGGAGTTTGTTCCAAAGCAATTTTTATGGTCTCTAAAATGGCTTCTATCTGCTCGGAAATAGCGACACGCACCTCTTCTGAATCAATTGTCAGTATTTTTGGAATCCCTGACGCAAGATCTCTCCCTTTGACTTCAATTGTTTCCAGATTCTGCAAATCAGGATACGCATTCCCGATTGATGTTTTAATTATTTCCGCTGTCCTTTCACCAATCAACAAGTTATATTTTCTTTTTATATACTGTATGATCGCGGCATCCATCTTGTCGCCGGCTACCCTGATCGATCTGCTGTAAACAATCCCCGCAAGAGAGATCACCGCAACCTCTGTTGTGCCGCCACCAATATCAACTACCATATTACATGTTGGTTCGGTAATAGGAAGCCCCGCTCCAATTGCGGCAGCCATAGGCTCTTCAATCAGAAACACCTCACGGGCTCCTGCTGATTCTGCTGACTCCCTAACCGCCCGTTTTTCAACCTGAGTAATGCCGGATGGTACGGCGATAATGATTCTTGGCCTGACAAAGGCTCTCCTGTTATGTACCTTATGAATAAAATGCCGAAGCATCGCCTCCGTAACCTCAAAATCAGCAATAACCCCATCACGCATTGGACGAATGGCAACTATATGGCCTGGTGTTCTTCCCAGCATTTGTTTTGCTTCAAGGCCAACTGCCACAACACGGTTTTTTGCCCTGTTGTCCGTGCGTATCGCAACTACTGACGGCTCACTCAGCACAATACCTTTACCTTTAACATAAACAAGTGTATTTGCAGTACCAAGATCAATGGCAAGATCGTCTGAAAATACCCCTAAAATCCCATCTAAAAAACTCATGACACCTCATTTATACACATAAAAAATGTATACCGTTTTTTTGTTTATATCAAATCTCTCTATGTTTATTTACACATAACCTCTATATTGTTTGGTATTATAAAAAAGGCAATAATATAATTAACAGAAACATCCTGTCATTACAAGGAAAATTTATAAAGGAAATACCGGAAAACGATTGAGTATTTTGCCCAGACCTAAATTAAGCGATTTTTCACTCAACTTAGGTCAGGTTACAATTTTAAAAGGCTAAGCATAACAGCATTGTGTATTTTCGGCCTAAAATCTTTTATTTTTATATTGTCGCGCGTTGGATGTACACGGTTTGTCAACAATATCACAATCACTTTGCGTTCAAGGTCTATCCAGAAAGAAGTCCCTGTAAAGCCAAGATGCCCTATACTTGTTTTTGAAAAATAATTACCGGAACTGGAATCAAACAAAGATGGAGTGTCAAACCCAAAAGCCTTGTCGCTACCTTCCTGCGGCTTAAAAAACATATACAGCAAATCCTTTTTAAATAAGCTTGTTGATGAACTGCTGTGGAAACCGAACAATAATGCTGACAATAGAATGTTCATGTCACCGGCATTTCCAAAGAGACCCGCATGCCCCCCAACACCTCCTACAACATAAGCGTTTTCATCATGTACTACTCCATTTACAAGAAAATTGCGCCACAAACAATATTCGGTAGCGGCAAATCGACCAATGCCGGGTTTTGAATCAATGTCTATAAAAAAAAGCCCGCGGCCAAAGCCGGTTTCGATACCAAGAGGTCTATAGATTTCCTCAGCCACAAAATGATCAAGCCGTTTCCCGGACACTCTTTCGACCACTAATCCAAGAATCATAAATCCTAAATCACTGTATAGCGTCCTCTCGCCTGTCGGATGCAACAAAGGTTCCTTTATAAGCAGCTCTTTTAATACGTCTTTTCGGACCGCCTGTGACAACTTACATAATTTACGATAATATGGACGATAATCAGGAAAGCCCGAACTATGACAAAGAAGATGTTTTATTTTTATCTGCTCCTTGTCTGTGTTTTTAAACTCCGGCAATACAGATCCTAACTTCTGTTCCAGGCCCAGCTTTGACTGTTGAATAAGCATCATGATCGCCAGAGTGGTTGCAAGCGGTTTTGTTAATGATGCCAGATCAAAAACAGTATCTTTTGCCATTGTATCCCCGGATAAATTATTTGCGTATCCGTATGCTTCAAAAAAGACAATCGAATCCTCCTTTGAAACCAGGAGAACCGCTCCGGGAAAAACCTTATCAGATATAGCAAGCCTCATAAGATTGTCGACTTGATTCATATTATCAGCCATTCACAACCGACCCCTGACCCCCAACCCCTAATCCCTGCCCCCTGATAGTATAGTTGCCGGTTTATTAAACGACAATAACTGCCTGTCAGCATCTAAAACAGCATTAATACCCATCGGAATCGTTATATTATTTTTGCCGTGGCCTGCTTCAAAACCTGCAAGTATCGGAATATCATACTCCTTGAAAATACTATCCACTAAGCCGAAAAGCTCATCCGTTTCTCCGCAACCCTCAAAACTACCAAGAGCAAGACCCGCAATGCCATCAAAACATCCGGCCAGCTTCATCTGTGTCAGCATCCTGTCAATTCTATAACCTGCCTCTCCTTTATCTTCAAGAAACAGAATGTGCCCTTTAAATTCAGGTTCAAAAGAGGTCCCCACAAGATGGCACAAAGTAGTAAGATTACCCCCTAAAACCGGCGCGGAGACCAAACCGTGTTTGATGGTAATCCCCACTTCCGGTTTTATCTCAAGCCTTGCGCCTGATGAAAAAGCCGAGATCATTGCCTCTTTTGTCTTTTGCGATGCATTCCCCAAAGTTGTAACAAGGGGGCCATGGAATGTAACCATACCGCACTTTGTATAAAAAGCCGATAAAAGAGCCGATATATCGCTGAACCCAACAAAAATTTTCGGATTTTTCTTGATCAATTCGTAATCAAGCAATGGCAGTATCTTCATCGACCCGAACCCACCCCTCGCACAAATTACAGCCTTTATTTCACTGTCAGAAAAACACCTGTTAACAAGGCTTGCGCGATGAATATCAGGCCCGGCCAAATACCCTTTTTTTTTAAAAAGATCATCCGGAATAATTATACGAAATCCCATAGCTTTCAGAACCGCAATGCCTTGATCAAATTTTTTTCTGTCAAAATGGCCTGCCGGAGCGATTATTCCGATCGTATCGCCGGGCATTAGTCTACCTGGCAATAATTGTATATTTTTTTTAGCAACCATCAGAAAATTCCCGCACCTTTAATCCCTAAACCCTGAACCCTGAACCCTAATCCCCGAACCCTGATTTACTAATTGACATGTAATAACCAAAGAATTATAAACAACATTTGTCGGGGCGTAGCGCAGCCTGGTAGCGCACTTGGATGGGGTCCAAGGGGTCGGAGGTTCAAATCCTCTCGCCCCGACCAAAAATATTTCCATAGTTAAAGCTGCGTAATACATCTCCTAAAATTCCTTCAAATGAATGTCTCAAAAATATTACCAAACAGAGTAGAGACCTTTGCAAAACGTCCCCTTTCGCCTAAATAGCTCTAAGTCAAGCTTTCCTGAGCGCTTTTCTTTGCAAATCATTGATATAAGGATTTATGCGGCGACGTTCCCGGTCAGTAAATGTATAAAACTCTATTTTCTCGCTTTCATTGTCGTTCGTAACTCTTTGTATGAATTCGACGCCAAAATAGAGCACATTACCTTCTTGAGTTCCGGGAACAAGACTGATTGCAATTATCGACTTTGTCCATAAGAGTTCTTGTTGATCAACGAAAAGCTTGGTGAGAATTTCATCTTTTATTGAAAGAAGACTAACAGGGTCAGTGGTAAGTCCCTCTTTTGTCTCTATTTTTTTTTCGCACATGAACTTTAGCCCTTGAAGGCTCAAATCAATTATTCTGTACCGATCCCTGGCGCCAATGATGTGCCCGTCTAAATCTGTTATCTCCACAAAGGCATCTTCACTAAAAGGAACCTTAACACGAAAATGTCGGCGCATACTTGCAGAATGGACATTGGAAGGACGCTCAAAAAAGAGAGCCTCGGTTGGACGATCTTCGAACTTGAATTCACCAATTTTTATCAGCTTAACTTCCAGTATTTCTCTTATAAGACCGAGCTTTCCACGCTCGTCCCTTTTAATATAGGTAATCCCCATGCCCCTGCCCACACTCTTAGATTGGATCTTTGGATTTGGCTGCTCCAAAACAATAGAGGAGTCGATTACATCCAATACCATGGTTTTTCGGAGATCATCTTTGCTGTCAAGATCATCTCCTTTCTGAACTCGCAGATCAACTATGCTGTTAGGACCTATTTTAGACAGCGCATCCTTAACGGTTGTCATGATTTTCTCCATACAAGTGAACCAATTTCAAAACGTCCCCTTTTGCCCAATATCTGCCTCAAGTTATAAATCAAACAGTTCCTTTCACCGATCCTGCCCAACTTAGCTATAACCTAAATTAAGCGGTTTTTAGCTCGATTTAGGTTATAATTTTTGTTCAACAACCTCTTCTTTAAGATATCGAAAAACATCATGGCCTTCCTTTGATGCTTGCTCCTTTCCTGTCGCGACTTCGTATATCAGCTCAATTTTCTCTTTGTCAAAACTACTGATCCGCCTGTCAATAAGTTTTAAAAAATTATGAGTTAAACCGTAAATAACAATCGGCCCAAAAATAATTTCTCCGCCCTCCTTTTTGCTCAAAGCGCCGATGATATGGTAATTCCCAATTTCCATGGATTTCGGAGGAAAGCTGTACCCAAGAAGTTCCGCAAACAGGGAAAGGGATTCTATGACAGCATCGGCATCCTTCATTTCCAGAGCAATAATACCATCTTTTTCAATTTCTTCGATGTCGGATATATTAAAGGAAAGATTAAGCATGGCTACACATTCTTTTTGTACAGTTCTGACAGACTCCTCCTTTTTGCTGACAATCACATCTGAGTCATTTAATATCTTGATTATATTGCGGAGGTTAAGCATCTCTTTGATTATCGGGCTTTTGCGCAATACTATATCTTCAACTGTGGTAGCATATATAGCCAGTTCATTATCAAGCACCAAAATTCTCTCCATGCCTGAATCCGATTTCAAAAAATAAAGATCAATATCCCTTTCATGCCTTAATTGATATTGACCCATTTCAAGAAGATTGCGCATTGTTTTTTTATCAATCCTGCGGCCGCTATCAGACGGCCTAATAGAATTAAAAACAACACTGGTCATTTTATCGATTTTGATTTTTTTTAAGAGATTTTCTTTAAAAGACATGAGCTTCACCTTTTTTTGATAAATCTAACACTTGACAAATTTCGCAAATAGCAATTTCCGACTTTTTACGAGGCCATCAAAAATTACAAAAAACCCTTGCCACAGAGCCGGTAAAAATAGTCGATTTTTCATTATCTTATTGATAACGTAAGACAAAGTCAACTGAAAGAGCCTTTGATGTCAATAAATTACATAAATTCCAAAATGTTAAATTACCGGTTGCTTAACAGACAGATTATGCTTATATTAATAAGCTTGTAAAAAGTTGAATTCATCGAGGATCAGAGGTCAAAAGTTCAGACAAAATAACTTCATAAAATATGGAGGCTGTTTCAAAATGTTCAATTTTGTTCAAGATCAAGGAAGACGACCAAATTTTAAATCAGGTTTAACCACA
>JAUVHU010000032.1 GCA_030593145.1 Desulfobacteraceae bacterium | reverse complement strand
TTTTTAAAGTATTCGAGGAATTGCTTCCGTATTTCATCGCCCGTCATAAATGCTTTGTTGGAATTTTTCATGTTATATGTCGTAACAGACCTCGTAAAATTTAGTTTTTTGTTGCGCATAAACGCTTTAAAGGTTCAATGTTCAAGTCCTGCCACTGTGATGCACGAGCGGGCAGCAAGCAAGTTTGCACTGAATTTAAAAGCAAAAAGATGAAGAAAATCGCAAAGAGATTAACTTCTGAACCGTGAACGGTTAACCTTTTTTATATTATTTGTCTTTAGATTTTTCTTCCGCTTTTTTAGAGAGTCCCAGAGATTCTCTGACTTTAGTAAGCGCTGAGTTATAAATGTCAGGATTTTCTTTAAAGAATTTTTTTACATTTTCACGTCCCTGACCTATCCGTTCACCTTCGTATGAATACCATGATCCGCTTTTGTCGATTATGCCCGCTTCAACGCCGCTGTCTAAAAGATCGCCGGTTTGTGATATGCCTTCGCCATACATGATGTCAAATTCAGCATCCTTAAAAGGGGGCGCCATCTTGTTTTTGACAACACGAACCCTTGTGCGGTTTCCCGTAATTTCCTGGCCGTCTTTTATAGCTCCGATGCGCCGGATATCAAGCCTGACCGAAGAATAAAATTTAAGAGCATTTCCGCCGGTGGTTGTTTCCGGGTTTCCAAATACAACCCCTATTTTCATGCGTATCTGGTTGATGAAAATAAGTGAAGTCATGGTTTTGTTAATTGTGCCTGTCAGCTTTCTTAATGCCTGTGACATGAGTCTGGCCTGAAGCCCCATATGGGAATCACCCATATCTCCTTCTATCTCCGCTCTTGGAACAAGGGCTGCTACCGAGTCAATAACCACGATATCCATTGCTCCGCTCCTTATAAGCATATCTGCGATTTCAAGAGCCTGTTCTCCTGTATCCGGCTGGGAGACCAGCAGTTCATCACAATTAACACCCAGCTTTTTTGCATACGCGACATCAAGGGCATGCTCGGCATCTATAAATGCGGCAATACCGCCCTGTTTCTGGGCAGATGCGACAGCGTGAAGAGCAAGTGTTGTTTTGCCGGATGATTCAGGACCAAAAACTTCAATAACTCTGCCTCTTGGAAGCCCTCCAACGCCAAGGGCTTTGTCAAGCGCAAGTGACCCGGTCGGTATTACCGGCACATCTATAATTGGCTGGCCCCCTAATTTCATAATGGAACCCTTGCCAAACTGTCGTTCTATCTGAACCATAGCGGTTTCAACCGCTTTATCCTTGTCCGGTGATATTCCCATGATGTCCTCCTGGTTTGTAACAGTTCACAGTTAACGGTTGCCGTATATCATATCTTTCCGTTTGTTTCAATTATTCTAAGCTTACGCTCATCAGCTTTGTATATACAGCGCCCGAAGATTTCAGATCACTTTTAAACAGATGGATATTGTCGGCAATAAATGTTTCTGATTCAAATTCACTGTAATATTTTATCGCGTCAATGAGCCTTTGCGGATTGATCCTTTTCTTTATTCGTGCAAGTGTAAGATGTCCCCTAAACGGCCTGTTGTCCTTTGGGAAGCCGATTGCATCCAGTTTTTCATCAAGTCTTTTTTGCAGGCTGATAAGCTGCTTTGTTTGCCCTGTAATTCCAATCCATATTACACGGGGGCGTTTAATGTCAGGGAAAACACCTATCCCTTTCGTTGTGAGCGATATGGGAGAATCTCCATTTGCAGATTCCCGTATTGCTTTGCCGATAATTTTTATGTCGGTTTCGTTGATATTGCCTAAAAATTTTAGTGTAAGATGGATGTTTTGCGGGCGGACCCATTTAACTTTCAATCCACGGGATTGAAGATCTTTTTGAACTTTGCTGATAAATGTGATAATTTTTTCCGGAAGTTCAAAAGCTATAAATGTTCTTAAGGAATTAGTCAGCATGGTAGAGTAAACTGTGGCTCGCCAAGTGAAAATTTTCCCTTCAGGATCCAGCTCTTTAATGTTGTGGCGATTTCGCGGGCTTTTACAATGCTCGACAGGGGTACGGTTGGTATTGATTCTCCTCTAAATTGTATATGTCCGCTTTTGAGTTCCGCATAACTCACCTGGCCGTAGCTTTTTGATATGCCGTTCGGATAATCGTGCCCATAATCGACTATTTGTGTAAAAATGTCTTTATCAGATACAGCGGTGAATTGCGCGATCTCTTCATTTAATATCGGGATTGGGATTCCGATGCCAACGGCAAGTGAACATCCATAACCCTGAAGACTTACTCCAACCAGCCACTTTGGACTCATTTTTTTCAGATCTCCCATGACCCACAAAGTGCCTGCAGGTTTTATGGGAACACCGCTTTTTGTTCTCTTTACAGAAGGATTGTGTTGAGTTCCCTGCCATGTAACATATCCTGTTCCGCCGCCAAGGAATATTTTAGTTCCAAGGCCGATGGTCTTATAATAGGGGTCATTAAAAAGAGGGCTTAATTCTCCTGCTGTGCAGTAGTTTATGTTGCCCGCTTTTGGTTTTAGAGTTCCCATATAAGTATAAACCGTTTTATTTGTAAGGTTTACAGCGGCGTTGTAGTTTTGATAACAGTTTCTGGGATTGCATAGCGTTGCGGATGGCAGTGTGCGAAGAGTTATCTCCTTTTCAATCATCCGGTTAGGGTAACATGATGTGCCATAAGATGTTGCTTTTAAATACAGTTTCTTTTTTGCGACTAAATCCTGGATTACATGGCCGCCGCCATATCTAAATTCACCTGGATAAACCTTGTTTAACGGATCATCTTCGCAAGGTTCCGTGGCCCCAATATAGCAGTCAACAGCCGCTATGCCCCCATAAGCAGGCACTTTATTCAACCATACGCTGGAAGCTCTTATTCCAGGAACAGAATGTCCGAAATTAATAAAAGCTCCGGAAGAACACATCGGGGAAAATGTGCCTGTAGTCACAACGTCAATACGTCTTGCAGCCTCAACCGGTCCTTCTTCTTTGACAATATTAATAATTTCTTCGGCTGTAGCCACAACAACTTTACCCGATTTTATCCGGTCATTTATTTCCTTGTATGTTTTGTTGACCTTATATTTCTTCATCTTTTATCGCTCCATACCGGCTATTTTGATTCGATAGAATCGATTTTGGCAGTGATATTATTTTTTATCCATTTCGCATCCCACCATTCAACCGGGTTTGAGAATACATTATGTATCAGAATGCCAAAATGTAGATGATCTCCACCGGCAAGACCCGTTATTCCTGTGCGGCCAATGATTTCACCTTTTTTCACCATGTCTCCTTTTTGTACATCAAAACTGCTTAAATGGGAATACATGCTATGTAGTCCAAAACCGTGGTCAATAATTATTGTTTTTCCATAAATGCCCAGATATTCCGCAAATGAAACCTTTCCGCTGTTTGCTGTCGGAACCGGCGAAAGAGCAACAGAGGCCAGATCTACGCCGAGGTGAACCTGGTGATCGACTATACGGCCATTATATTTGTATTCTCGTTGATCAGCAAAGCCTGCTCTGTTTGCTGATCTTGGGAGCCGTATAAACGCTCCGTTCCAGTATATAGCGGCATCTGTTTGTTCCCCAATCTTTGTTGCCTCTTTGTAATTGGCTTTGCGAAGATCACGGTTTACTTTAAGAAATTTATCAAGTATGGGTGTTTTGGAGCCTGGAGGTATATCAATCTCAAAATCAGGCATTTTCCAGTTTAGAAATTTGTCTGAAATATTAAGTATGTCTTTTTTGAACGATTTTCTTTTTATATAATAATGGATGCCAGCTCTTTTAATGTTTCCAGCCTGATCAATTGCTTTAACAAATATCTCGGTTTCCGTGTCCTGGTCGTAATTTAAAACAAAAAAGGCCATGTGAATATCAGAGTCTTTAAAGTATCCGGAGTGTCCTGGAAAGAAGTTTCCCCCAATATTGATGCCGTTTTCCGGACATGATTCAGACAATTTATATACGACAAGGCCGGCTCCTCCCTGGCTGATATTGTGTGACCTGCTCAAAATATCAATGCTTGGCGGACGTGTATCTATCGTTACTACGGTTTCAATATATGTTTTGTTGCCGTTCCACCAATCGCGCCAGGAAAAATCACGGGCAACCATACGGAGGATTGCCTTACCGTCCGAGATTCCCAATTTTTTCGGTTCTATCCTGATTTTGAAACTCTCTTCATGTAATCCTGCTGCCGGAAATTCCTTTTCAAGCAGAACGTTTTCCTTACCGTCTTTTAACAGGCCGATCCACATTTTTCGGACACCGCTTTTTATATCAGATACTGAAACTGTAATATCCTGAGACGCGCTTATAAATACAGATGAGGGCGTAAGCGTGATAGACGGTTTTTCACCTTCAAAGTTGGCTGATAAAATCCACAATATTGGCAAAATCAACAAAAAACAGATCAAAGCGATAAGGTGATATTTTGTATATTTAATCTTAGTTTTCAATATATTACATCCTGTTCTTGATGAATTTGTAAAAAATAAAAAAAACATACCAGCTAACATGGCTGTAATCAAGGCAAAGTTTTTCGTTTCTTGACTTTTAACAGTGCGTGCGATAAATTTAGAAGATTAAGGGATTAAGGGATTAAGGGATTAGGGGATTAAGGGATTAAAATCAATAGGATACCTTCAATTCCTAAATCTCCCAATTCCTAAATTCCTAAATTCAAGAGGATTAAGAGTTAAGGATTTCTAATACAAATTGGGTGGTTATGCAAAGCTCTCATGTTGTTAAAACAGATGATATATCAATCGGACAGGGGTCGCCCCTTGTGCTGATATCCGGTCCATGTGTAATAGAGGATTATGAAACCTCTTCTGAAATTGTTTCTTTTCTTAAAGGACTCACGGAAAAACTGGATATACCCTTTATATTCAAGGCATCCTATGATAAGGCCAACCGCACGTCCATAAATTCCTTTAGAGGGCCGGGATTGATAGATGGGCTCGATATCCTGAAGCGTATCAAGGAAGAATTCGGAATTAAAATACTTTCGGATGTTCACAGTATAAACGAAGTTGACAGAGCTGCTGAAGTGTTGGACATTATTCAAATTCCGGCTTTTTTATGCAGACAGACAGATTTTATTTTAGAGGTCGCCAGGACAGGGAAGGTAATAAACATTAAAAAAGGTCAGTTTCTTTCCCCATGGGACATTGTAAATGTAGTTGAAAAGATTACCTCAACAGGCAATAATCGGGTACTTATAACCGAACGTGGAACAATGTTTGGATATAACAATCTGGTTGTAGATTTCCGCGGCATAAAGATTATGCAGGATACAGGCCGGCCGGTGATATTTGATGCGACACACAGTATTCAGCTTCCAGGAGGGGCGGGTAAAAGTTCCGGAGGACAGCGTGAATTTGCTCCTGTTCTTGCTCGCGCGGCGGTTGCTGCAGGAGCTGACGGAATATTCATGGAGGTTCATAAAGACCCTGACAGAGCTCTTTGTGACGGGCCGAATTCATTAAAGCTCAACTCCCTTTATAATCTGTTATCTCAGCTCAAAGCTATCAGGAAGGCTTTGGATGTTCAGTCCGAATAGGGAATCAATGCTTGCGGATAAACTAAAACATATTAAACTGCTGCTTCTTGATGTTGACGGCGTACTTACCGACGGCGGTATAATTTATAATGACAATAATGTAGAAACCAAGGTTTTTAATGTTAAGGACGGGCTTGGTATAAGGCTTCTTATCGAAGCTGGAATTCAGGTATGTATCGTAACCGGCAGGAGTTCAAAGGCATTATATAACCGGTGCAAAAATCTTGGTATTGTTCATATATTCGATGGAGTTAGTGATAAGGCCGCAATTCTTGGTTCTGTTCAGGAGCAAACAGGAGTCTCAGCCGGAGAAATCGCCTTTATTGGTGATGATCTTCCGGACCTGTCTCTAATGAGACTAACAGGGGTTTCCATCTCTGTAGCCGATGCCCATAAAATAGTCTTGACAAAAGCCGACATGGTCACATCCGCAAAAGGGGGCATGGGAGCTGTAAGGGAAGTCAGCGAGGCAATATTAATGGCTCAAGGCCTTTGGGATAAAATTGTGGAACGTTTCGATGAAGATAACAACAGGTAAATTCAAACTATTTTTAATCCTGGTTATACTCATTGTCCTGGGTGTTGTATCCGCGGTTTTTATAGGCTATCGCTTTGTGTTAGACAGACAGGACAGCTTGATTACATCTGTTCGAAGCAAAGCAAACCTGTCAATAGGAAAGATTCATCATACAGCGACCCGTGACGGGATAAAAGAGTGGATTCTGGATGCCAGTTCCGCACAATATATTGATGCAGAGAAACAGGCGAATTTGCAGGATATATCCGTAATTTTTTTTCTGAAAGATAAAAGCGAGGTTTACCTGACAGCCGACAGGGGCGTTTTGAAAACAGATACAAATAATATTGAAGTTATTGGTAATGTTGTGGTGAAACATGCCGACTACAGGATGAAAACCGAAAAACTTCACTACAAACATAAAGAGCGTGTAATTTTTTCAAAAAAACAGGTTAAGATAGATGGTGATTCATTTAATCTTGTTGCCGATTCCATGTCTTTTGATTTAAATACTAACAGGGTGTTGTTTGAAGGAAAGGTTGAGGGTATTTTTAGTGAGAATTTTGTTTTATAATCGAAACCTTTGCCGGGTTTTGGTATCTTTTGCCGCGGTTTGTATGTTGAATTTATTGTTTGCGGCAATTTTTTCATATGCCGGTGATAAATCATTAACACATGAAAATAACAGTAAAAATGAAAAAATTCATATTACATCCGAAAAATTGATTGCCGATAATGAGGCCTTGAATGTTGAATTTATAGGTAATGTCATCGCGACAAGGGGTGACGAGGTTGTTACGGCAGACAGTCTGAAGATTTTTTATAAAAAGAGTTTGGGTGAGGATAAAAAGATTGGCGCCGGTGAAGAAGCCATAAAGAGAATCATTGCAGAGGGCAATGTGATTATAAAGTTTGACGACAAGGTGGCGGTTACCGAGCAGGCGGAATATACCGCGGAAACCGGCGTGCTGGTTTTAACCGGTCCGAATTCAAAGGTAACCAGCGGAAACAGTTTTGTTTGCGGTGAGAAGATAACCTTGTACAGGGTTGATGACAGAATGACAGTGGAAGGCAATAGTAAAAAAAAGGTTGAAGCGGTATTTTATTCCGGAGAAGGTAAAAAAATAAAGAACAATCACAAAAGCACGAAATAAGGAAAGCACGAAACAGAAAAAGTTTTAAGTTTGATGTATTCGTAAAGTTTTGTGTCTTCGTATTTTCGTGCTTTTGTGATAGATATAACATTTTCTAGCCTAAAATGAGCGATTAGCCGTTAGCTTTTAGCTATTAGTCAAACTATATCAAAATGTTATTAAATAATAACATTTAACCCGATGGGTGATTAATAAATAATTATACGAATGCATATTTTATAAGAGCCAACGGCTAATTGCTAACAGCTAATCGCTTAACGTAGGTCTGAATATGAAAACTCTATTTCTTAAGAAACTGGTAAAGATTTATAATGGAAAACGGATTGTAAGTTCTGTAAGCCTGGATGTTGAAGGTGGTAGTGTGGTTGGTCTTCTGGGTCCAAACGGCGCCGGCAAAACAACAACATTTTATATGACTATCGGCATGATAAAGCCGGATGAAGGGAAAGTATATATTGATAATGATGATCTTACTGATAGTCCAATGTATTTGAGGGCGCGCAAGGGGGTTGGATATCTTCCTCAGGAGGCTTCAATATTCAGAAAACTTACTGTAAAACAAAATGTTATGGCTATTCTTGAGTCTCTTAAAATTCCAAAATCCGAACAGGAAAGCAGAACAAATATGCTTCTTGGCGAACTGGGTATAAGTCACCTTGCAGACCAAAAGGCCAACGTGCTTTCAGGAGGAGAACGCCGCCGGTTGGAAATCTCACGGGCGCTGGCTACAAACCCTTCTTTTATTTTACTTGACGAACCTTTTGCGGGAATAGATCCGCTGGCTGTAATTGATATCAAAAATATTATAAGGCATCTGAAAGAACGCGGTATTGGAATTCTTATTTCCGACCATAATGTCAGGGAAACTCTTGAAGTTTGTAGCAAAGCATATATATTAAATGACGGAAAGGTTATTGAATCAGGTTCTCCGGAAAAGATAGCTTCCAGCGAAATAGCCCGGCGAATATATTTAGGAGACGAGTTCAGGTTATAACAAATGGTGTTTGAATTACGACAACAGCTTAAATTAACTCAGCAGCTGATTATGACTCCGCAGCTCCAGATGGCGATAAAGCTTTTACAGCTGTCTCGTTTGGAACTAATTGATGCGATTCGTCAGGAACTGGAGGAAAATCCAGTTTTGGAAGAGGTGCAGGATGTTGCTGTTGAAGAGGAGTCTAAAGACGGTTCTGAAGCCGCGCCTGCTGAAACGGCCTCAGTAAAAGAGGTCACAATTGAAGAAAAAATCAATGATGATATCGACTGGAGCAATTATCTTGATGAATACAATTCGGCAGGAAGAATCCATTTTGAAACCGAAAAAAAAGATGCGCCTAATTTTGAATCCTTTATAGCGCAAAAAGAATCTTTGCATGATCATCTTCTCTGGCAGCTACTTATGACATTCTCATCAAATGAGGATGAAAATATAGGTAGTTTAATTATCGGCAACATGGACAAAGATGGTTATCTAAAAGTCAGTGTTGATGAAATAGTTGCCGCAAGCGATTCTACGCCTGATAAAGTAAGCCGGATTTTATCAGTAATGCAGACGTTTAATCCCATAGGAGTGTGCGCGAGGGATATCAGCGAATGTCTTCTCATACAGGCAAGACATTTTGGGCTGGACAATACTATAGTTACCGACATAATAAAGGACCATCTTACTCATCTTGAAAATAAGAATTATAAAGCCATTGCTAAAGCTTTAAAAATAAGTCTTGAAGAGGTTGTTTCCAGTGTAAATATTATTAAAGGGCTGGAGCCAAAACCCGGACGGTTGTTTCCTGATGAGGAACCTCAATATATTAATCCTGATATTTTTGTTTATAAACTTGATAATGAGTTTGTAATAGTAGTGAATGATGAAGGGCTGCCAAGACTCCGTGTCAGCCCGTTTTATAAAAACACCATAAAGGGAGGAGGTAAAATCCCTGATAGCGCCAAGAATTATGTGCATGAGAAGATGCGTTCGGCGGTATGGCTGATCAAGAGCATTCATCAACGTCAGAAAACCATTTACAAGGTTATGAAAAGCATATTGAAATTTCAGCGAGATTTTTTTGAAAAGGGAATAGCGTATTTAAAGCCGATGGTGCTTAGAGATGTCGCGCAGGATATCGACATGCACGAATCGACCGTTAGCAGGGTTACAACAAATAAATATGCTCATACACCGCAGGGTATTTTTGAATTGAAATATTTTTTTAATAGTTCTATTAATAGAATCTATGGCGAGGCAATAGCTTCCGTTAGTGTTCAGGAAAAGATAAGATTAATCATTAGTAATGAAGATCCTCAAAAACCATATAGTGATGAGAAGATCTCAAAACTATTGAAAAAGGAAAATATCAATATTGCCCGAAGAACCGTTGCCAAGTATCGGGAGGTGATGAAAGTGTTGCCTTCAAACAAACGTAAACAATTTTAGGGAGGTTTTTTGCATGCAGACATCTGTAACTTTTAAAAATCTTGATTCCTCTGAAAATTTAAAATCATATGTTAAGGACAAGCTTGATCGATTTGATAAATATTTATACAATCCCGCGGAAGCTAAGGTTGTCCTTTCGGTTGAAAAGTTTCGTCACATAGCTGAAATCAATATCACAGGTGACAGGCTAAGCATAAATGGCAGGGAAGAAACAAACGATATGTATTCGGCCATTGATATGGTTCTTGATAAGATTGAAAAGCAGATAAAGAAAAATAAACAAAAAAACAGAAGTACCAGGGGCGGATCGAAAGCCAGGGCAAAGAATGTTATTCCTGAACCCGTATCTTCTCTTGACGACGAAGTTGTAAGACAAATTAATGTTAAAAATATCGAATATAAACCGATGGATATTGAAGAAGCGATTATGCAGATGGATCTTGTGAACAACAATTTTCTTGTGTTCACAAATTCCAGGACAGACCAGGTTAATGTTCTTTATAGTCGTAATGATGGCCATTATGGTTTGATTCAGCCCAATAGTTGATGGCGTCGTAAAAAATCCCATCTACTGCGTTGCAGTGATTTTTCAGACTCTCAACATACTATATGTATGTCTTCGATCCTGAAAAATCACTACGCCTTGTATATGAAACTTTTTACTTAGCCATCTAGAAAAAAGTAGAAAAAAGATGTGACCTCACTATAACTATAGCCTTGGATGAACATGAAATGAAAATTCTTGATGTTTTAGATAAAGAATTAATTATTGCTGATTTAAAGTCAAAAGACAAGAAAGGGGTTCTTAACGAGCTTGTAGCTCCTGCTGCCCGTGCTTTCAGTTTAGACCATGAGGAGCTTGTGCGTGTTCTCATGGAGAGGGAACGGCTTGGAAGCACCGGTATCGGCGGGGGTATTGGAATTCCTCACGGGAAACTGAAAGATCTTAAAACGCTTGTTCTTGGTTTTGGGCTTAGCCGGCAAGGAGTCGATTTTGAATCTTTAGATAGCAAACCGACACATATTTTTTTTCTACTTGTGACACCTGAAAATTCAACAGGTCTTCATTTGAAACTGCTTGCCAGAATTTCCAGGATACTAAAAAATGATCCTTTTAAGGAAAAGCTGTTAAACGCGGCTGACAGAGACGAAATATTTTCCATGATAATGGAAGAGGATGAAGAGTTTTAATCCACAGATTACGCAGATTTCACAGTTTTTCGTGAGTTGTTGAGTTAAATTTTTTAAAGTTTACTTTGTTTAGATTATAATAATCAGATTTGCGACCATCCGTAGCTTTATGCGGGGTGGTTCATTCAGTTTCAGGGAGTATTATGACAGGAATAGTTATTGTTACGCACAGTCAGCTTGGAGATGCACTTATTGATGCAGCTGTATTCATTCTTGGGAACAGGCCGGAATGTATTGAGTCGGTTTCAATAGATTTGAATGAAAAGGCTGATAAGCTACGTTTAATGATTGCCGATGCTATAAAGAAGGTGAAAAAAGAGGAAGGGGTTTTAATCCTTACCGACATGTTTGGGGGGACCCCTTCCAATTTAAGTTATTCATTTCTCGAGGAAGGAAAGGTTGAAGTGATATCCGGTGTTAACCTGCCCATCCTGATCAGGGCCGTCAATACTCGTAAAAAGATGGATCTCGGCAAGTTAGGGACAAGCCTGGAAGCTTTTGGAAAGAAAAGCATTTCGCTTGCGAGCGGAATTTTGAAAGGAAACAAACGCAGTTAGGATTGATGAATGTCGATTTATGATTGTTGATTGAAAAGATAATAGCCGTTCACGGCTTGAAATTAGAAATTTGAGAGACCTGTCTGCGCCTGCCTGTGCTTTGCAGGCAGACAAGTGCGATTCCATCAATCATCAATCCAAAGAGGTCAGAGATCATTAAACAAGTTTTCATAATATTACATACTGTTAAGGAGGCATAATGAGTGTCAAAATAGGTATAAACGGCTTTGGAAGGATAGGGCGTATGGTTTTCAGAGCTGCGATTAATCGCCCGGAAGTTGAAGTGGTGGCCATAAATGATCTTACAGATTCAGCTACAATGGCTCATCTACTTACTTATGATTCCGTGCATGGTAAACTGGATGTTGAAGTCACGGCTAAAGATGATTCAATTGAGGTGGGAGGCAGATCTATTGCCATAACATCTATAAAAGATCCTTCAAAACTTAGATGGAAAGAGTTTGGAGTTGATGTAGTCGCAGATTGCACAGGACTTTTCAGGGATTCCGAAAGCGCATCCGGACATCTTACCGCAGGAGCTCGCAAGGTTATTATATCAGCGCCTGCCAAAGATCCAGATATTACTATTGTTATGGGAGTCAATTCAAACCAGTATGATCCCAAACAGCATCACATAATATCAAATGCCTCTTGTACTACCAACTGTCTTGCTCCGGTTGCCAAGGTATTACTTGAAAATTTCGGTATAAGGTGCGGGCTTATGACCACTATACATGCTTATACCGGAGATCAGCGCCTTCTTGATTTCCCGCATAAGGATCTTCGCAGGGCAAGGGCAGCAGCCGTGTCTATGATACCAACAACAACAGGCGCTGCAAAGGCGGTAGCCCTGGTGCTTCCAGAACTGTCCGGCAAGCTGAATGGGCTTGCAATACGTGTTCCGACGCCGAATGTATCAATTGTTGACCTTGTGGTAACTGTGGAAAAATCAGGTGTTACGGTTTCAGATATAAATGACGCTCTTAAAAAGGCTTCAGAAGGAACGCTTTCAGGCATACTTGGCTATTGCGATCTTCCACTGGTATCTTGTGATTATAACGGGTCGGCTCTATCCTCAATTGTTGACGCACCGACCACATATGTTGTTGATAATATGGTTAAGGTGCTCTCATGGTATGATAATGAAGCAGGATACTCAAACAGGATGATCGATCTTGCAGCTATGATAGGCGCACAGCTTTAAAGACGAGCTTGAGTAAAGGAGATAAACTAATGGAGAACCGCAGACCTCTTATTGCCGGGAACTGGAAGATGTTTAAAACCTGTCCTGAGGCTGTTGAAACAGCCAAGCAGTTAGCACAACTTGTAGATAAAAATACTGTCGATGTTATGATTGCTCCTCAATTTACAGCGCTTGTGCCGGTATCAGATGTTATTAAGGGGAGCTGTATTTTACTTGGAGCACAAAATCTTTTCTATGAAAGCGAAGGCGCCTATACAGGTGAAATTTCGCCTTCCATGCTCGTATCCGCCGGATGCAGATATGTAATTATCGGGCATTCTGAAAGACGTCAATACTTTGGTGAAAATGACGGCACAGTTAATAAAAAAATAAGAGCCGCCATAAAGAATGATTTAATACCGATCCTTTGTGTGGGAGAGTCCGAGAAGGAGCGGGAATCAAAAGAGACCTTTAATGTGCTTGACAGACAGATCACAATAGGATTAAAAGGTTTTTCCTTAGATGATCTTGATACGCTGGTGGTTGCATATGAACCTATATGGGCTATTGGAACCGGTAAGACAGCTACAAAGGAGCAGGCACAGGAGGTTCACCAGTTTATACGCTCAATAATTGAAAAGATTTTCGGGAATAATCTTGCCAAGTCTATAAGAATATTATATGGAGGCAGCGTCAAGCCGGATAATATAAAAGAGCTTATGAAAATGCCGGATGTTGACGGTGCTCTTGTTGGTGGCGCAAGCTTGGATGCACAAACATTCAGTAAAATAACTAATTTTCAAGGATAGGTAAACAGCCTAATGACAATATTTTTAATACTACACGTTACAGCCTGTATAGCCCTTATTATGATCGTTTTGTTGCAGACAGGTAAAGGGGCTGATATGGGAGCCGCTTTTGGAGGTGGAGGTAGCCAGACCCTTTTCGGTAGTTCAGGCGCATCAACTTTTTTGAGCAAAGCTACGACAATTGCGGCAGTTGTGTTCATGCTAACGAGTCTGGTACTTGCATATATGTACAGCCACAGAATGGAAGCTTCTGTTATGTCGGACATAAAGGTTACTGTAGAGCAAAAAGCTTTACCGGCCGCACCTGAAAAAAGTCCTGTTTCCGAATCTGAGCATTAAAAAAAATGGTCACATCTTAAATATTAAGATGTGACTTTCTGTAGCCTTAATATGCCGAAGTGGTGGAATTGGTAGACACGCTATCTTGAGGGGGTAGTGGCAACAGCCGTGCCGGTTCAAGTCCGGCCTTCGGCACCAACGGTTGAAATTATTTTTTTTACAAATAGCCTTGCGTGACCATTTATAATGGCCGCAAGGCTATTTTATTTCTGCAAGACATGTTTTCCGAACTTTTTTAGAGTTTTCCTTTTTTCGTATTCTATCAAGCTGCATCACAAGCACGCAAAAAATCGCTCAACTTAGGTTTAATCATCCTTAGGTTGATAAATCCTCGAAATACTCAATGTTATTACTGCGATTGCACGAAGTGAAGCGCAAGCGCTATATTTTCGCGTTGACTCAGGGCATCCATGCCCTTCGCCCTAACGGGCAAAATGGCTTTTGTCCAATTCCGCTGTCCTGCGGAATTGCCCTTGAACTTGAATTTCGCTATAGCGGGAAACATTTTTCAAGGGTCTCTGGGCGTAATTGGCACGAATTTTGTATAAATATTGAATGATTTGGATAGATTATAAATGAAATACGGTAAAAAGGAATTAAAGTTATGAAAATACCATTTCATATCAATATCAGTTCAGGAGCTTACCGTCCGGTATCGAACCATCAAAAGCAGAGTTTAAATAAAGCAGAGCCGAACATGGACAAAGGTACAAGCCCCTTTGACAGGCTGCTGAAAAATAGCATCGAGAGTACTGATTCTGTAAGCGATTATCCTTATAAGGCGTTGCCTTTAGACCAGGATCAAGCTCGAAAACTATATGAGATTATTCAGATGCGTATGAATGAGTGTTTGCTTAGCGTACTTTCTGAGTTTGATGAAAATAGTACCTCGGATAGATTTAAGCTCGACTGGATGAATATTTGTGGATTAGGTCGGCAAATGGAATTCCATGTGTCAAAATTCCAACAGGCCTCTCCGGAAATGCAACCGGAAACGCAACCGGAAACGCAAAAGGTGTCAACACGAGCTGAAATTGAAAATATTATTATCCATGCCTCAAAAACTTATGATGTTGACCCGGATTTAATAAAGGCGGTGGTAAAGGCTGAAAGTGATTTTAATGTTGACAGCACTTCGCCTAAAGGAGCAATGGGTCTGATGCAGCTTATGCCGGCGACAGCCAAGGAACTGGGTGTCAAAAATTCCTACGATCCTGTTGAAAATGTTATGGCTGGGACTCGATATTTGAAAAGCTTGTTGGATCGGTATGATGGTAATGTTACTCTTGCCCTGGCGGCTTATAATTGGGGGATGGGGAATGTCGAAAGGCATCCGGAGAGGTTGCCTCGAGAAACCCAAACCTATATTGCCCGCATCAATAAATTTTTAGGTAATGAAGACGTGTCAGGATGACTTATTTATTCTTGGGTCCTTAAAGCGTCTACAAAGTTGCCAACATAACGTCCCTTGCATTCTCTGACAGCCGTTGTTTTTTCGTTTTGTGTTACACTCGATCAGGGTTATAATTTATCCAACAATCTTTCATGTATATTATCAAACCCGCCGTTTGACATGACGAGAATAACATCGCCGGGCATTGCCTCTTTGGCCAGAAAATCAATGATTGATTCTGTTTTCGGAAAAAAGTGTGCGTTCTTCCCGCTATTATTCAGGTCAGCTACAAGTTTTTCCGAAGAAAAACGGTCTAAAGGAGGAATTTTTTCAAGCAATGGCGGCTTGCGGATACATATCAGGTCAGCCTCATTAAATGAAAGCGGATAGATATTCTGGAACACCTTGCGCATGCTGGAGTTTGTCCGTGGTTCAAAAACAGCAACAAGCCGTCCATCCGGATAAAAAGGCTTAACAGCCCTGATCGTCTCCCTTACAGCGGTTGGATGGTGGGCGAAATCATCCATGACAGTAATCCCCCTTTTACTGCCACGTACCTCCTGCCGCCTTTTTATTCCTTTAAATGTTTCAAGCGCCCCTGCAATCACTTCAACAGGTATCATCAAAGAATCGGCAATTGCTATTGCAGATAACGCATTCAGCAGATTGTGCTCTCCTATAAGTTCTGTTTTAAAGGTCCCAAAGGGAATATTCTGTTTAATAATCTCAACAACAGACCATGGCGGATTAATGGAAACAGAGCCAAGTTGCCAGTCTGATCCTGTATCTTTACCGTATTTTTCGACACGGCATTGTCTGTTGCGAACCAGCTCCTCAACATTGCTGTCACCATCAAAAGCAAACAGTATGCTTTTTTCGGAAATACCCGATACAAAAACATCAAAAACCTGTTTTACATGATCAATATCTTTGAATATATCGGCGTGATCAAACTCAACGCTTGTAAGCACCGCCCTGTAAGGATTGTAATGTAAAAACTTCGGTCCCTTATCAAAAAATGCGGTGTCATACTCATCTCCCTCGATCACAATGAAATCCCCTTTGCCGATACGGTAGTTGCTGTCAAAATTTTTTAAAATACCACCGATAATAAAGGATGGATCAAGGCCGGCTTCATAAAGAATCCATGTCAGGATGGAGGATGTCGTAGTTTTACCGTGAGTGCCTGTTATAATAATCTGTTTTTTGTCAGCGGCAATAAATCTATTGATTGCCTGAGGCATGGAACAAAAATTAAGACCCATGCTGCGCATTTTGACAACTTCAGGATTGTCCTTTGTCACAGCATTTCCAACAACAACAAGATCCGGGCCGTATGACACATTATCTTCAGTAAAACCTTCGGAAACTTTAATGCCTTTTCGAGACAGAAAATCGCTCATAGGGGGATAGACCTTTTGATCAGAGCCTGTGACTTCAAAGCCGATATCTTTGAGCATACAGGCAAGAGCGCCCATACCTGTGCCGCATATTGCAGTAAGGTGAATTTTTTTTGTATTGTCAGGAATTATGTTCTGTTTTAAATTCATAAGTTTAATTGTCACTAATACTCCATGGTGAAAATGGCTGATTTCTCATAGTTTAAATTCAATGTCATTAAGTTTAAATTGAGTCTGTTATCCTGTATCGATTAACTCAAGTTTTTTTTCAAACTCAGTCGATTGTTTATCTAACTTGTCGGTAAGCTCTTCAAGTTCATCAAACAGGTTGTCGATTGCAAGCCGGCAAGTGTGAATCGACTGTGAAAGCTCGCCTATTTTTGAGCCGTTCTGCTGCTGTGATGCTTCCTGTATTGCTTCATTGAATTCATTAAGTTTTTTCTCGTGCGACTCAATATTATTTTCTATCACGGCAATACGTTTTTCAAGAGGCTTTATAATTTTTCCCCGCATGGCAATAATTTCGGAACGCCTTCGCCGTAATTCTTTTTTGCTTAGCTTTGAGTTGAGATTTTTTCCATTTTCATTTTTCAGGGAAGCGGTTTCAGATTCATCTTCCCAGCCTTTTACGTCAAGAAAGCGCTGGTAGTTCCCCTCAAACACAGATATGCGGTCGTTCTGGAAAACAATAAGCCGCTTTGCAAGGGCATGGATAAACATCTCATTATGGGTAACCATGATTACAGCGCCATCAAAATTATCGATTGCAGCAAGGAGTGCATCGCTCGATTCCATATCAAGATGGTTGGTAGGCTCATCTAAAAGAAGAAGGTTTACCGGCGCAACAAGGAGTTTTCCTAACATTACCCTGCTTTTTTCTCCGCCCGAAAGCACACTTATTTTTTTCAGCGCATCATCGCCTCCAAACATCATAGCCCCGCATACGTTTCTAACAAGCTGCCTGTCAACATTTGAACCCGAATAGAGAATTTCATCTTCCACGGTTCTTGAATTGACAAGAGTTTTGATATTGGTTTGTTCAAAAAATCCCATGGTTACGTTCGGATTGGAGTTGATCTTGCCGCTTTGGGGGTTAAGTTCTCCTGCCAGGAGCTTGAGCAGAGTTGTTTTGCCTTTGCCGTTTTTTCCTACCACGCATACACGATCACCGGCTGAAATGGTTATGTTAAAATTTTCAATAACCGGTTTTTTAAAATCATAAGAAAAGGAAAGGTTTTGTGCGCTCATAACCTGCTTTCCGGGAAAAGGGCTGTAGCAAAAAGAAAAATCGAGGGTCTTAATTTTTTCAAGCTTTTCTTTCTTTTCCATTTTGGCAATGGTCTTAATCCTGGACTGCACGAGATTGGCAAGCCTTGCCTTGGCTCTAAAACGGGTTACAAACTGCTTGATTTCCTTTTGGCGTTGCTCATCTTTTATGCGGGTTTTTTCGTATATTTCTTCTTCCTGGGCCATCTGATTGTAAAACTTTTCGGTATTACCGGCGATTTTGCGGATCTTTTTGCGATTTATTCCAACAATGTGGGTTGCGAGCTTATCCATAAAACTTCTATTATGTGTAATAAGCATTACTTCGTGAGGCCAGTTCAAAAGAAAACGTTCAATCCAGCGGATAGAACTTATATCGAGGTAGTTGGTAGGCTCATCAAGAAGCAGCAAGTCAGGATCGGAAGCAAGCGCCTTGGCAAGATTCAGGCGCACCTGGAATCCACCTGAAAATTCTAATGGATGTCGTTTATTATCCTCTTTGGAAAACCCGAGTCCTGCAAGGATTTTTTCCGCCTTCCAGTAGTGGTCGTGCTCATCTTCGCAAAGACTGGTCATACATTCTTTAAGCGCTGTGCCTTGAGTAAAGTTAAGTTCCTGACGAACATAGCTTATCCGATAATTTTTAGGGATCGTAATAGAACCTGAATCCGGCAATTCTTCGCCCGCGATGAGTTTAAAAATGGTTGTCTTTCCATGTCCGTTCCGTCCAACAATACCTAACCGCTCCCGGGAATTGAGCATAAAGCTCACGCTTTCAAAAAGTGTCTGTCCGCCAAAGCTTTTTGTAAGATTTTCTACATTGATCATAATATATGGTAAAATGCCTTCATTGCTAACCCCTTGACTCAAAATATCGGTTATGAAATTATTAGGGTCACGGCAAGAAATAATTGTGCAAGATTGCGCCGAACTAGTTGCCTTTATTTTTGACATATGCTGAATGTAAATGCAAGGCCCTCTTAACTAGGAGCCTGTCTGACAGTTCGCATAGACGAACCTGTGCCGGTACGCCATAACTACATAGTTTTGCAGTTGAAGCTGTAAAAAAGGAGCTTTGGAGCATGCAAAAAGAAATTGAGAAGTACGATTTTAAGCTTATAAAGAGAATCAGGGTGAGAATTCATGATGTGCCGGGCGCATTCGGCAGGGTTGCCATGGAACTGGGAAGGTATGGCGCAATGCTGGGAGATATAACAAAAGTATACGTAACCTCTCAGCATATTACCCGAGACCTTATCATGTATTTTGACAATCAAAAACAATTCGAAGAAACTAAAGCTGCACTGGAAAAAATTAAAAGATGCAAAATACTTTCCATTGAAGATGAGATTCTTAATATTCACAGGGGTGGTAAAATAGAGATAACACCAACGGTTAAAATAGACAGCCTCAGTGATTTACGAATGATATACACACCCGGAGTTGCACAGGTTTGTAATTATATTCTCAAAAATCCAGAGAAAGTGTATGATTTTACGTCGATCGGCAATTCCGTATGCATTGCTACAAACGGGTCTGCTATTCTGGGTTTGGGCAATATAGGAGTACATGCAGGCATGCCGGTGATGGAAGGCAAATCGGTGATCCTTCATGAAATGGCAGGGGTAAGTTGCATCCCTATCCTGATTAACAGCGATGATACCGATCGGATCGTTGATACTCTTGAAGCAATATCAAAAACATTCAGCATGATCATGATTGAAGATATTAAGGCTCCGTTATGCTTCGAAGTTGAGAGGATGTTGCAGGAAAGGTTGCCGATTCCTGTATTTCATGATGATCAACATGGCACGGCAACCGTTATCCTGGCAGTATTAATTATAGCATTACAGATGTTTGGCAGGAAAAAAGAAAAAGTCAGCATTGTCATCAACGGCGCAGGCGCAGCAGGCCTTGCTACGTGCTGGATGTTGCTGGAATATGGATTTAAGAACATTGTTGTTTGTGATTCGGCGGGAGCAATACATGAAAAAAGAAAAGAAAAAATGAATGTATATAAAAAAGCCCTTGCAAAAGTTACAAACAGAAACATGGAAAAAGGCTCTCTAAAAACAATCATAAAAAATAAGGATGTGTTTATCGGCGTTTCAGCGCCAAATCTGGTTTCAAAAAGTATGGTAAGAAGTATGAATAAAGATCCGATTGTACTCGCTCTCGCAAATCCGATACCTGAAATAATGCCGCAGGATGCACGGGACGCCGGCGCGGCATTTGCCAAAGATGGAAGAACAGTGAATAATTGTCTCGCATTTCCCGGACTTGTGAGGGGAGCTCTGGATGCCCGTGTTTCAAAAATTACCTATCCGATGAAGTTTGCAGCGGCTGAAGCGATTGCGGCTTTGGCCAGAAAACATGAGGGCGTACCCAATTTTATGAACCTAAGCATTCATAAAAAGGTGGCGGAAAAAGTAAAACAGGCAGCTTTGAACCTAAATTGAGCAATTTTTCAAAGGTCTCATAAAAAAATCATTTCTGTTTTTTTGCTGTTTCTTCCTTTAGCTTCTTTTCCAGTTCCGCAAAAAGATTTTTTTGCTTTTCTGCTTGTTCAGTTTTGAATAACTCAACTTTTTGAGAAATATTTTTTTGGTTTTCCTTAAATTTCTCAATCTCTTTTTCGAACTTGTTTTCTTTTGCGCCTTTTGGGATTTCTTCTATTGCCAAATGGTTTTTTATGTAAAGCTTCGTTCCATAGGCTCCTTCAACAATATTGATTATTCCCCTTTCGAAGAGTTTGTTGCATATCAGATTGCCCTGTTCCAGAGAACAGGATATAATCCGGCATACATTTTCAATAGAAGGCGCTGTCTGATCCTTGTATTCAAGTATTCTTATTGCTGAGACAAAAAGATGTGCTTTAGAAAAAAAGTCTATGTGCTGCATGGCAACCATATGAGACCTTTGCAAAACGTCCCCTTTTGCTCGATTACTGCGTCAGGCTCAAATTTCAATCCTCGAAATATTCAACATATTCCTCCGGTTGAAATTTTCGCGTTGACTCAGGGCATCCATGCCCTTCGCCCTAACGGGCAAAATGGCTTTTGTCCAATTCCGCTGTCCTGCGGAATTGCCCTTGTACTAGAACAAAATTGAACATTTTTCAAAGATCTCTATATAAAATTAAATTCAACAACTCCGATTCTTGACATAATAGTTCAAGCAGGGTATCATTTTTTGATAATTTGTCAAGCTTGAAATTAGCAATATTACTGACAGGATAATTATCTAACCAGTTGTTATTACTATTAATATCAAACAAACCTTAATCCATTTAGCGGGAGAGTGAAATGACTGAAATAATTGATATTAAAGCAAGAGAAGTCTTTGATTCAAGAGGAAATCCAACAGTTGAGGCAGATGTTATTGTTTCTTGTGGTGCAATTGGACGCGCGATAGTTCCTTCAGGAGCTTCAACAGGAACCCGTGAAGTGCTGGAACTCCGTGACAGGCAATCAAAACGGTTTGGAGGAAAAGGGGTAAAAAAAGCTGTAAAGAATATACTGAATGTTATTGCTCCTTCTTTGCGGGGCATGGATGCGGCAGATCAGGAAGCTCTTGATAAACACATGATAAAACTTGATGGCACGCCCAATAAATCAAAACTGGGAGCAAATGCGATTCTCGGCGTATCAATGGCCGCGGCAAGGGCTGCGGCAATGGCCTATGGATTGCCTCTTTATCGATATCTTGGCGGGATAAATGCCAGATATCTCCCCGTGCCCATGATGAACGTAATCAACGGTGGAGCCCACGCCGGCAACAATCTTGATATACAGGAGTTTATGATTGTGCCTGTCGGAGCCAAGTCAATTGTTCAGGCTGTCCAGATGGGAGCGGAAACATTTCACAGCCTCAAAAAAATATTGAAAGAAAAAGGACTAAATACCGCTGTGGGTGATGAGGGCGGTTTTGCGCCTGACCTTAAATCAAACGAAGATGCAATAAAATTAATCATAAGCTCTATTGAATCTGCCGGATATAAACCCGGCAAAGACATTTGTCTTGCCATGGATGCGGCAGCAAATGAGTTTTATAAAAATGGGAAATATATCCTGAAATCAGAAAATAAAAAGCTGACATCAGAAAAAATGATCGACTATTATGAAAATTTAATTGATAAATATCCTATCCTGTCCTTAGAAGACGGCCTTGCCGAACAGGACTGGGACAACTGGGAACTGATGACCGACCGCCTGGAAAGCTCTATTCAAATTGTAGGTGACGATATCTTTGTGACCAATCCGGAAATATTCAGCAGGGGTATTGAAGAAGGGATAGCCAACTCCATTCTTATCAAGCTGAATCAGATCGGCACTGTTACCGAAACTCTCAATACCATTGAAATGGCAAAACAGGCAGGTTATACGACCGTAATTTCTCACAGGTCCGGTGAAACAGAAGATACCTTTATTGCAGACCTTGCTGTTGGAATAAACGGAGGTCAGATAAAGACAGGGTCCATGTCGCGAACCGATCGAATTGCCAAGTATAACCAGCTTATCAGAATTGAAGAAGAGCTGGGGAAAGGAGCCGGATTTTCGGACAATATATTTATAGCGTAAGAACGAGAATCAAAACCGTGAACCGTTATTTTTTAGTTACCAAAACTTATTGAGAAATTGCCATCAATTTTGATTAATTATCTGAAATTATATATTTCTTTACTTTGCTTTGCGATAATCGGTTTTTTTTATCTGCCTGCAAATGCTTATGTATTACAGGGCCCGCATATCCTGGAATTAATGGCAGGCAAATACGGCAAAGCCAAAACCCTTTTGGTTTCCCAAAGACAAATTTTATATAATAACGGCTCTGAGACAAAGACAGTTGAACTGGACGAAACATTAAGATATGTTTTTCCGGAAGAGTTCCGTTCAGATATTCGCTCTGAAAACATTAAAAGGCTTCATGTTATTTCAAAGGGTCAGGCGTTGACGGTGATTGACGGAAAGATTACAGCCACCTCTGAATCAATATTTGATCATTATAAGGATATCATTCTTTACCGCTGCCGAGAGTTGTTACAGCACCAACTTGATCTGCTTGGAATAGATGTATCTATTGTAAGTTTTGGACGATTTCACGACAAAACAGCGTATGTGTTGGGCGCCCAATATCCGGACGAATCGGTTTCACAGTTATGGATAGATAAAGATACTTTCCGTCCTTTTCGTTTGATTATAACAAAAGAGTCCGGTACGGATCATAAAGATTCAATAGAACTCAGATATGATAAATGGCGGCATATTAAAAATGCTTGGTATCCAATACGCATTGAGTATTATCAAAATGATATTCTAATGCGTGAAATTATAGTGGATGATATAAAAACAAACCTTGATTTCTCAAAGGATCTTTTTGATATCAAACAGTTACAATCTAATTATCTTCAGAACTCGCGGGTTGCCCCAAAACAACCTGAATCAGATGGATTAAGCGAAATTAATAAAATTATTGAAAAATTCAAAAAAACATATAAATAATTTCAGGATTAAGGGAACTTAGGTAATCATATGGATTATAATACAAAATATATTATTGTAACAGGTGGTGTAGTTTCTTCTCTTGGCAAGGGACTCGCCTCTGCCGCTATCGGAGCGCTTCTTGAAAGCCGTGGGCTTACCGTAACCATACAGAAGCTTGATCCATATATTAACGTAGATCCCGGAACTATGAATCCGTTCCAGCATGGAGAAGTCTTTGTTACAGATGATGGTTCAGAGACAGATCTGGATCTTGGGCATTACGAAAGGTTTACCCACGCAAAACTAGGCAAGAACAACAACTTCACTACCGGCAAAATATACGACTCTGTTATCTCCAAGGAGAGAAGAGGTGATTACCTTGGCGGAACCGTTCAGGTAATCCCGCACATTACAGATGAAATAATAGCCAGCATTAAACTCGTGGCAGACGGTGTGGATGTTGTTATTGTTGAAGTAGGCGGCACCATCGGCGATATAGAGAGTCTCCCGTTTCTGGAGGCTATCCGTCAGTTCAAAACAACCGTTGGCAGGGACAATATTATCTATATCCATCTTACTCTTGTTCCTTATATTGCCGCGGCAGGAGAACTCAAAACCAAGCCTACGCAACATAGTGTAAAAGAGCTGAGAAGCATCGGTATTCAGCCGGACATACTCCTTTGCCGTACAGACAGATATCTGTCTAAAGATATCAAGTCTAAAATTGCCCTTTTCTGCAATGTGAGTGTAGATGCCGTAATTACAGCAAAAGATGTGGACTGTATTTACGAAGTTCCCCTGATATTTCATAAGGAAGGTCTTGACAATAAAATTTTGGAACTGCTTCATATCTGGACAAGAGCTCCACGGCTCGAAGCCTGGGAACAATTTGTTGAGAAATATAAAAATCCGGAACATTCTGTCACAATAGCAATAGTTGGAAAATATGTTGATCTGACGGAATCGTACAAAAGTCTTAATGAAGCATTGTATCACAGCGGGGTCTTCAATGATTGCAAGGTCAACCTCATATTCATTGACTCAGAAACCATAGATGAAAAAAACTGCAAAAAAATTCTCTGCAACGCTGACGGTATACTCGTGCCAGGCGGGTTTGGCTCACGAGGTATTGAAGGTAAAATTTGCGCTGTTAAATATGCAAGGGAAAACAAGGTTCCTTTTTTTGGTATATGTCTTGGGATGCAGATAGCTGTTATTGAATTCGCGCGAAATATTGCCGGCATGGAAGGCGCTCACAGCTCTGAGTTTGATAAAGACACAGCTTTTCCTGTTATCTATCTGATGACAGAGTGGTATGATGAAATATCTAAAACAGTGCAAAAAAGGGATGCCAGCTCAGACAAGGGCGGATCTATGCGGCTTGGAGCATATTCCTGTGATCTCCGCAAAGGAACTTTTGCTTACAAAGCTTATAGTGTGGAAGATATTTCAGAACGTCACCGTCACAGGTATGAATTCAACAATGCTTATAAAGACAAGCTTGAGGAAAAGGGGCTGGTAATAAGCGGCACATCGCCGAATGGAGAACTGGTTGAAATTGTGGAAATCAAAGACCACCCATGGTTTCTTGGCTGTCAATT
>JAUVHU010000111.1 GCA_030593145.1 Desulfobacteraceae bacterium | reverse complement strand
TTTTGTGAACGGCTTTGAGCATTTTGGGAAAAAAGCAATTGAGATGTTCATCGTTAAGAAATGCAAGCTGTTTGAGGCCGTTAGGCCGAGTTCTTGCATTTTAGATGAACATCTCAATTGCGCCCAAAATGGTCATGAAGTAAATAAAATGGACTTTTTACGAGTTCATCATAGTTAAATTAATAACTTTTTACGACGCCATCAAAAATGCTTTCTGCTGTTTTCGCAGGAAGTTTTTTTTATAAAGATGATACATATGCGTAAAGTAAATCATTTTTTTCTTGCATTTCTTTATATTGTTATATATGCAGACAGATTGTAATATTGATGACTTTGTAAAAAAGGGGTTTTAAATTTATTAAGTTAATCTCCAGGAGGTGAAAGCATAGCTATACACAGAAAATCAAACAGGCCGTCCAGATCAGACAGAACAAATATCAATACTAGAATAAGGGCAAAAGAGGTCAGGGTTATAGATCCTGACGGCAATCAGGTCGGCGTTCTTCCAACTTATAAGGCGCTCGCAACAGCCGGGGATTTTGGTCTTGACCTGGTAGAAATCTCTCCCAACGCAAATCCTCCTGTTTGTAAAATAATGGATTATGGCCGTTTTAAATATGAACAGACCAAAAAACAACAGGAAGCAAAAAAGAAACAAAGCACTTTTCAGGTTAAAGAAATAAAAGTGCGTCCCAAAACCGATGATCACGATCTGCAAACCAAGATCGGACATATAAAGAAATTTCTTGCTAAAAAGGATAAGGTAAAAGTAACCGTCGTTTTCAGGGGGCGAGAAATTGTGCTTTCTCAGCGCGGCAGGGATTTGCTCGCGAGAATTGCCGAAGAACTCGAGGAGATTGCAGTAGTTGAGCAATATCCTAAATTTGAAGGACGCACCATGATGATGATCATAGCGCCAAAATAATTGTAAGGTTTGGTTTATAAGTAAATTAGTTCTTAAAAATGGCGTGGGCTGATATTTGCAACGGTTCACGCCATCTATGTTTAAAAAAAGGCGGCTATTTCACCACGAAGAACACAAAGAATTATTTAATAAAATTTCCCTCTGTGATCTCTGTGATAAGAGTTTTTTACAATTATTGATTAATCCATAGAAAAGACACAAGTTAAGGAGAATATAAAACATGCCTAAAATAAAAACAAATCGCGCAGCAGCAAAGCGTTTTAAAAAAACAGGCACAGGCAAATTCGTCTATTCGAAATCACATGCAAACCATATATTAACAAAAAAGACCACAAAACGTAAAAGGTCTTTAAGACAAAGCCATATTATTGATAAATCCAACAATAAAGAATTAAGACTGCTCTTGCCGAATGGATAGGTCTTATATAGTTAGTGTAAGGAGAATAAAATCATGCGGATAAAAAGAGGTTTTAAAGCAAGACAACGTAGAAAAAAGGTTCTGAAATTAGCTAAGGGGTTTCGCGGTGGCCGCAGCAAACTTTTTCGTACTGCCGCAAATGCTGTGGATAAAGCTCTCATGTATGCATACAGGGATCGGAGAGTACGCAAACGTGATTTCAGAAGACTCTGGATTGCGAGAATTAATGCGGCTGTCCGTATGCATAACATATCATACAGCAAATTCATTCGCGGACTCAAACTTGCCAATATTGAGATTGATCGCAAAGTCCTTGCAGAGCTGGCAATATCTGATCCTTCAGGATTTGGACAGATAGCCGGACTGGCGGCGCAGCAGTTATAATGCTGTATTTCCATCGTGTTTAAGATAGAGCGGATAAAGTGGATAAAAATATTGAACAGATCCAACAAGAGGCGATTAAAGAGCTTGAAGCCGCTTCTGCCCCGGAAAGTATCAAAACCCTTTCAGTCCGTTATCTCGGACGAAAAGGGTTGGTTACTCAATTCTTAAGAAATATCTCAAGTCTTCCACAAGAAAAAAGAGCGGATGCCGGGAAAAAGGCAAATGAGGTAAAAAAGCTCCTTGATACAGCCTTCAAAAAAGCCTTAAAACAGCTCGAAGCAAAACCTGCGAAATCAGACGATAGGATTGACGTTTCCCTTCCCGGAAGAGTTGTAAAACGGGGTTCGCTGCATCCGATCACACAAATTACCCAGGAGATATGCGATATCTTTTCCAGGCTGGGGTTTGATATAGCCGAAGGGCCGGAAGTTGAAACCGATTATTATAATTTTGAAGCCCTGAATATCCCGAAAAACCATCCGGCCAGAGATATGCAGGACACATTTTATATCTCGAAAAACATAGTTCTTAGAACACATACCTCCCCCACTCAACCCCGGATAATGGAAAAGCAAAAACCGCCTTTGAGAGTTATTGCTCCAGGCAAGGTTTACAGGTGCGATTCAGACCTGACACATACCCCCATGTTTCAGCAGGTAGAAGGATTTCTGGTTGATAAAAAATCATCTTTCGGAGATCTAAAAGGAATACTTACAACTTTTATTCACAAGATGTTTGACGACCAGACAAGTCTTAGATTCCGCCCCAGTTTCTTTCCTTTTACCGAACCAAGCGCCGAGATCGATATTGCTTGCGTAATGTGCAGGGGAAAGGGATGCAGAATCTGTTCACAAACAGGATGGCTTGAGGTTATGGGCGCCGGCATGGTTCACCCTGCGGTGTTTGAAAATGTCGGATACGATACAAAAGTTTATACCGGTTTTGCTTTTGGAATGGGTATAGAACGGATTGCCATGCTGAAATATGGAATCGATGACATCCGAAAATTTTATGAAAATGATTTAAGGTTTTTAAAACAATTTTGATATGAAAGTTAGTTCAAGCTGGTTAAAAGATTATATACCAATCAAAATGGATGCAGAGGATCTTGCTGCGGCGCTTACTATGGCCGGGCTTGAAGTTGAAGCTGCTTCAGACCGTTACAGCTACCTGGATACCTGTGTGGTGGGCCGTGTTGTTGAAGTTAACCCGCATCCCAATGCCGACAAACTCAAACTCTGCAGTGTGGATATAGGCGGCCAAACAATACCTGTTGTATGCGGCGCTCCAAATACAAAAAAGGATATGCTTGCGCCATGCGCCCTTCCCGGAACCCATTTCCCCAATGGAACAATACTGGAAAAAAGTAATATTCGAGGAGAGGTGTCACAGGGAATGCTATGCAGTCCAGTTGAATTAGGCCTCGGCATATCAGGCGACGGCATCATGGAACTCGACCAGAATCTTGCTGTTGGGGATAAGCTCAATCATGCCCTTGGGCTGTCGGACACGCTTTTTGAAATTGATCTTACCCCGAACAGACCGGACTGTCTCAGCATTATCGGAACAGCGCGGGAAATAGCGGCGTTTCAGAAAACAAAGGTATCTTATCCTGAAATTGATCTTTCTGAACCATTGGCTGAATCACCGGATACTGCCGGAGATATTTCAAACTTTAGCTCTGTTACCATAATGGACACCGATCTTTGCCCGAGATATTCCGCAAGGCTTGTTTTTGATATCAAGATCGAGCCTTCTCCTTTCTGGCTTCAGGACCGTCTGATTTCTATAGGGTTAAAACCGATCAACAACATCGTCGATATCACGAATTTCGTAATGATGGAAACCGGCCAGCC
>JAUVHU010000096.1 GCA_030593145.1 Desulfobacteraceae bacterium | reverse complement strand
GGCACGCATGTTGCGATAAAGATTTTTTTCTTCCCGGAAATCTTCTCTGCCATTTCAAGTGCATGGCGGCTCTTACCGCTCCTGCATCCTCCAATAACTAGTATTGTTTCTTTCACGCTAATACTCCTTAGCAAGAGTTAATCCTTAGTTTGTTGAACATCGACAAAAGTTGTTGATGTTGAGATGCTAAGCACCTAAAACATCGAAGCTATGGCAAACCTTTTCCTTATTTGCGAGGTGTCTTGAGTTTCTGGGGTACTAGAGTGACCTGTGGAAATTTACCAAGCGGGCTTTCGTCCACCAACAGCATACAGTCATAGGCCTTTTCCAGTGTCTTGTAAGTAAGAACAGCGCCAGGTTTTCCCATGCTCACAATTTGCCCCTCTTTAAGAAGAAGCAAACAGTCGCCATACATAGCTGCAAGATTTACATCGTGTGATACCATAATAACGGTAAAACCGATTTCTTTTTTCAGTTTCTCCATCAAATCCATTACTTTTACCTGGTGTGCAAGATCCAGTGAAGCGGTCGGTTCATCAAGAAGTATGATTTTCGGTTCCTGACATATAGCCCTGGCGATAAAAACGCGCTGGCGCTCGCCTCCGCTCAACCGGTCTAATGGTCTATGCGCAAGATGCTCAATATCTGTCAAGGCCATCGCATTTTTGGCGATTTCCAGATCCTTTTCCTGCTCAAATCCAAGCGTACTTAGATGGGGGGAACGCCCCATCAGAACAAGCTCGGTGACAGTAAATGGAAAATCAACAAGCGTCATCTGCGGAACAAGGGCAATTGTTTTTGCCAGATCCTTTCGGGTATAGTCTTTTAAAGGGCGATCAAATATTTTCAGTTTGCCCTGTTTTGGCTTCAGGAGTCCTGCAATTATTTTCATCAAGGTTGTCTTGCCTGACCCGTTCGGGCCGATTATGATAAAAAATTCGCCTTCGGAAATCGAAAAAGCAATATTTTTCAAAACCTCATTCTCGCTGTATGAAAAACTTAGTTTTTTTATCTCAACTGCTTTTTTCATCGCTTTGATCTTTTTAAAAGATAAATAAACAACGGCGCTCCGATCATGGCGGTTATCACTCCGGCAGGCATCTCACCCTGTTGAGGAAGAGTTCTTGCCAGCAAATCACATATAACCATATACGCCCCGCCACCCAGGATACAGGCCGGAACAAGGACACGGTGATCAGGGCCGAGGATAAGCCGCAAAAGATGCGGCATAACCAGCCCGACAAAACCTATCAGACCGCAATGACATACGGTTGAGCTAACCATAAATGATGTTGTTACAAGAAGGATTGTGGTTACTCTCTTTATATTTACGCCCATGGTCTGGGCCATTTCATTCCCCATAAGGAGGAGATTCATAGAGTGTGAATACCGGAAAAGAATTATAAAACATGGTAAAAGTGTTGCCGCAAGTATTCCGACTTGCCCGATATCGCTCATGGAAAGATCCCCCATGAGCCAGAAAATAATATTATGGAGCCTGGAGTCCTGCGTCATGGAAACAAGAAACATGATGATCGCACCGCAGAAAGCATTCACCATTACACCGGAAAGAAGCAGTGTATTTTTTTTAAGAATGGATTGTCCGGATGACATTATAAGAAGTAAAAGCAGCGTGGCGATACTTCCAAGAAACGCGGTAAAACTGACTCCCGGAAAACGAGACAATCCGGCTAATATGCCGATAATGGCGCCAATAGCAGATCCTCCTGAAATACCAAGGATATATGGTTCTGCAAGCGGATTTCGAAGAAGAGCTTGAAAAACGAGACCGCCCAGGGAAAGAGTTGCTCCGACCAGGGCAGCCAGAAGCACACGGGGAAAACGGATTTGCCAGATAATGGTATCCAGCATGGAGTCGGCTCCTCCTTCTCCAAACAGTGATTGCAATACCGCCTTTACCCCGTTTCCTGTAGACCCAATGGAAATTCCAATAAATATAGTCATTAAAAGGAGAAGTAAAAACAGGGAAGAAACCCACGCGATACGTTTTAGGACAAATGGAGTTTTAATATTCACTGTTTGTTCTCAAATAGTTCCGGCTCAAATAGTTCCGGATGTATCAGCCTGACAAGAAGTTCAAGGCCGTCTAAAAGACGTGAAGTTGGGCGATCAAAAAGGCTTGAATCCACCAGAAAAATTCGCTGGTTTCGGACAGCAGGAATGTCTGTCCAGCAGCTCCACTCTTTTTTCACACGCTCAAACACTTCGCCCCTTGCCATGGAACTGATGATAAAAACCTCAGGAGAAAGAGCCAGAACCTGCTCCCGGCTAAACCTTGGATATGAAATAGATCCTTGTGCGAGATTCTTCCCTCCGGCAAATAAAATAAGTTCATGAATAAATGTATCCGACCCTGCTGAAACAATGGGAAAAATTCCAACCTGATAAAAAACCCGCGGCCTGCTTGAGGCTTTTGCCACCAGGGACTTTACCTGCTGAATCCGAAAACGCATGTTTTGCACCAGGCTTTTCGCCTTTTTGCCGGCATTCAGAAGAGCGCCGATCTCAACAACTGTTTCCATCACAGAATCAAGATCCCTGGGATTCACGACATATACAGGTATTTGAAGAGACTCCAGCCTTTCAACAACCGCTCTTGGGTTGCCATCCTTCGCAGCTATACATAGATCCGGCTTTAAGGCGACAATCCTTTCCAGATCGAGGTGCACAAATGAACCAACCTTTGGAAGCTTTGCGGCCTCAGGAGGAAAATCGCTGAATCTGGTTACACCTGCCAAACGCTGTTCCTGCCCCAGTTCATAGATGATTTCCGTGATACTCGGCGCAAGAGATACAATCCGCTCAGGGTTATCAGGTAAGATAACGGATCGTCCCAGTTGATCGGTTGTCTTTTTAACGGCAGATTGAGCCCCGGCAGAAAAGGAAAAAAATATTAAAACCGGCAAAATAATGAATAGATGTTTGTATCTCATAATTATTTCAACCTGGGCGGTTAGCTTTTGGATAAAAAATCAAAAAATTGCTATTTGCGAAACCTGTCAAGTATCAGGTGTTTGATATGACAATTAAATCTTTTATCTTAACACCTAACACTTATCACTTAACACTTGATGAATTCGACTTTTTACGAATTCATCAAACAGACTCCTTTCTTTTATCCGTTATTACAATATCCCTTTTCGGATACGGTATCTCAACCCCTTCCTTATCAAACTCATCTTTTACTTTATCTGTAATGTAGGAAATTGTATCCATACGTTTTCGCGCATCATCAATCCATACGCGAAGCTGGAGATCAACCGAAGATTCCCCGAACTTTCTCACAACCACTTTTGGCGGCGGGTCCTTTACAATCCAGTCTGCGGAATCAGCAACCCTTTTAATTATATCCTTTGTCTTTTTCATATCCGCGTCATATCCAACCCCGATGTTGATTCTTACCCTGATCTTTGACGTAATAATAGTATAATTAACAATATCGCGTTTCATTATTTCGTTATTGGGTATGATTATCACAATATTATCGGTTGTCTTTATCTTTGTTGCGCGAAGGCCGATATCAATTACATCACCCCACGAGGCGCTTCCGACTGGAGCGTTCCATATTTCAATCCGATCACCAATTTCAAACGGCCGGTCAATAATCAGCAATATGCCGGCTATCAGGTTTGACAGTGTATCCTTGGCTGCAAACCCTATTGCTATTCCAACTACGCCTGCGCCCGCAATAAACGGCATTATATTTACGCCCAGAATGTCAAGAGCCATAATTATCGCCGTCACATAAACTATCACGCCGGCGAATTTGTTGAGCAGATCGAAAACAATATTATCAACCTTGGTCTCTGTTTTCGCGGCAATATTATCTTCCATATACTTAAGAAGTATGACAAGAAAATCTTTTGCAGGAGCCGCAAACAGTATAATCAAAAAAGCAAAAAATGCCTTTTCGATTAATTGAATGTTGAAAATCCTGATAAGATATGTGCCTGTTACAAGCACCAGAGCATAAAGAGTTGCTCTGCGGGCAACTGTAAAAACTTCTCCATCAATACGCATAAACTTATATTTTTTTATACGTTTCTGGATATAATTAAGAATGGCTTTTAATATCAGCCAGGCAATAAATGAACCTGCTACTGCAAGAGCGGCCTTATACCCAACATTTAAATATACAGACTCTCCTGGAAACATTGCGAAAAGTTTATTAAAATAAATATTCATAGACACCCCATTATATTTTATATAAAATATACGATCTCGTAAAAAGCTATATTATGAACTGTTCTTTCTTTACGATTTCTTATACGTGAGTTTTTCCTGGTTTGAATTTAATTATATCTGGAGCGGCGCCATTTTGTCAAATATTGAAATACCATGCCCCGTTGAAACGGGGAAACAAAATCGATTAAGGGGAATATGTTGAAAGCTTCCTTATCATATGTCTGGATCTTATTGTTTTTCTGTTTTTTGCATTTTGGACAACCGGAAAATTTATGGGCAAAAAATCAATACACTCAAAACAATCATCCAACAAAGCGCTCTACAAGCAAAACGCTTCAAGCCCTCCAACATGCTATCGGCAGTAATGATGCCGTGCTTGTCACAAACCAACAGGGCAAAATAATATTTTCCAAAAATGCCGAAAAACCGCTGATTCCTGCTTCTACTCTAAAACTACTGACTTCTCTTGTCGCGCTTCATTATCTTGGCCCTGATTACAGATTCACAACTGAATTCTACATGGATGCAAAGGGAAATCTGAAAATAAAGGGTTACGGCGATCCGCTTTTGATATCAGAAATTTTAGCGGAAATATCAAAATCGTTAAGCAGCAACCTTTCAATAAATGATCAAGGGATTAATAATCTTGTCTTAGATGATTCATATTTTACAAGAAAGATAATAATTCCCGGAAAAACAGATTCATTAGAGCCTTATGATGCGCCTAATGGAGCCCTGTGCGTTAATTTCAACACTGTTTATTTTAAACAGATTAAAGACAGCTCCTTTATAAGCGCCGAACCCCAGACACCTCTTTTGCCGATTGTTTTAAAAAAAATTAAACAGTCAGGTCTTGATAAAGGAAGAATAGTTCTTGCTCATACTGAAAATGAAATTACACTTTATGCCGGGCATCTTTTTCAATATTTTTTAAACAAAAAGGGTATTAAAATAAAAGGAAAGATAAGAACCGGAAAGGTTCAAAAAGACAAAGACAAACTGATTTATCGCTATACTTCACGATTTACTTTAAAACAAATAATATCAAAACTACTTGAACATTCAAACAACTTTATGGCAAACCAGAGTCTCATTGCAACCGGGGCAAAGGTTTTCGGTCCTCCCGGAACGGTTGACAAGGGTGTGCTCGCAGCCTTAACCTATGCAAAGAATGTGCTTAATATAGACAACATCCGCCTTGTTGAAGGCTCTGGAATATCGAGGGAAAACAGGATTTCCGCAAAGAATCTGGCTAAAATTGCCAAAGAATTCGAGCCATACCACAATCTAATGCGCCATTCAAACGATGAGTATTTCAAGACAGGAAACTTGAAAGGCATCAATACAAGGGTGGGTTATATTAAAAATAAAAAAGGGGAATTACACCGTTTTGTAGTAATTTTAAACTCACCCGGCAAATCAATGCAAAATATCATGAAGAATGTTCGCCGGATTGTCGATTAAACAGGTGTTTAGTGCCTAAAACTCCTTTGTCCTGTATATACCATTGTAACATCCGACTCATTGCATGCTTCGATGGACTGATAATCATTGTTTGACCCGCCGGGCTGAATCACAGCGGAAACACCTTCATTTAGACCCACATCAACACCATCCCTGAATGGAAAAAACGCATCACTGACCATTGCGGAACCGATCAGTCCGCCCTTCTCGTCTGCGACTCTGCTGTCAATTTCTTCCTTTTTATCCTTATCTTCTAATTCATTATAAGAAGTTTGATACATCTCAAAACAGTAACGGTCGGCAAGCTTTCGATATGCCTTATCTCTTGCAATTTCAGCAACCCCTACCCTGTCCTGTTCTCCTGTGCCAATACCAACTGTTACCAGGTCCTTTACATAAATAACCGAGTTAGATGTAATTCCTGACTCAACCAGCCAACCAAACAGCATATCATTATATTCCTTCTCTGTTGGCTCCCGGTTAACTTTGTAATTCTTCCCCTTGTATTCACACTCAGCTATATTAAGATCACCCTTTGATCGTGCAGCAGGCACAAAAGACCACTGAGCTACAATACCTCCGTCAATAAGACTTTTGAATTCTACAAATCTTTTACCAACGAAATCTGTCAATCTGTCTATATTGCCTATCCTTATAACTCTGAGATTTTTCTTCTTTGCAAAAATATCCATAACCCCTTCTTCAAAATCAGGAGCTACCACAACTTCAGAATATTGTCTGTTAATTGTTTCTGCCGTTGCTTTATCAACAGCTCTGTTTACAGTGATACAACCTCCGAATGCGGCAACTCTGTCCGCCATGTTCGCCTTAATATAGGCATCCTCAAGTGTATCAGACTGGGCAACCCCGCATGGATTGTTGTGCTTTACAATTACAACAGTGGGTTTGTCTTTAAAATATCTCAAAATATTCAGGGAATTGTCAGCATCAGTTAAATTTGTCTTGCCGGGATGCTTGCCTGACTGCAAAAGCTCGATATCCGACGCCAGATACTGGCCGGGCTGTATGATCTCTGTCTCCGCAAGAACCAAATTTCCATTGATAAGTTTGTAAAGAGCGGCTTCCTGTCCTGGATTTTCGCCGTATCTTAAGCCTTTTTCAACATTATCTATAGTCCAGGTAACTTTTTCATAAAAAAGAGTCTGCCTTTTATCCTTGTCAACAAAGCTGATTTCCATATTCGGCGTAAAGTGGTCATCCATAATTGTTTTGTACATTTGTTTAAGGTCTTCTGCCATTTTTTATCTCCCTTACTAATTGTGATGAATTCGTAAAAAGTCTTTTGTGAACGACTTTGAGCATTTTGGGGAAAAAGCAATTGAGATGTTCATCGTCAAGAAATGCAAGCTGTTTGAGGTCGTTAGGCCGAGTTCTTGCATTTTAGGTGAACATCTCAATTGCGCCCAAAATGGTCATGAAGTGAACAAAATCGACTTTTTACGAATTCATCAATTGTAACATCTTTTTACATCTTCAAGGGTTCCGGCGCCCAAATAATCTGCGATAGTCCGGTCATAAGCGGCTGTGTGCTCAAAGGCCTTTTGCGCCAGATCAAAACGTAATTCCAAAGATAATTGTCCGTTGTTTGATTTCATCTCCGATATAATTGTTTCGTAATCAGAAGGATCGACAACCGGCGCTACCCTTAAAAAGTTTTTAGCAGATGCCCTTATCATACACGGCCCGCCGATATCTATATTACCCCTGGCCTGTTCAACGGTTATATCCTGTTTGGCAATGGTTTCCTTAAAAGGATAAAGGTTCACTATCACCATATCAATGGGAACAGCATTTGTTCTCTTTAAGTCGTTTTGGTGGTATTCATTGTATGTTTCCGTAAGAATACCAAGATATATTTTAAAATCCAAAGTCTTTACAAGCCCACCCTGAGTTTCCGGCTGCCCCGTATAATCTGACACCTGTGTCAGGCAGGATGCGGCATTAGAACCAAGTATCTCTTTTATTCTGGTATATGTACCGCCGGTTGAAAATATTTTTATCTCAGAATTTATTGAGAGCATTTCCGGAATTAGCCTGTCGAGGCCGTTTTTGTCTGAAACACTTACAAGTATGTGCTTCACCCTGATTAAATCATCGATCCTTTCAACAACATTAATACTCATTGTCTCTACCCTACCCCCTCATATTTTTCTTAAAACCGTTTTAGAAGTTCAGCCACGAAGACACCAAGTCACAAAAGAAAGGCATATTTTTGAAAACCTTATATAAAAGAAAAAATTCATTCCCCCAAAAAAATTACAGATATTGCTTTTTACTGTACATAAGAAATAAATAATTATTTTAGGCTGTTAGTGTCTTTGTGACTTTGTGGCTGAACTATTACCATTTGTGTATTTTTTATACTATCATTACAAATAGTGTCAAGAATTTTGTATAAAAGACAAAACCGTTTTTTCTCTTGGCACTGCCGCTTCTTTTTCCAAAATTCCATTTACAATTTGATAGGTTTATGCATAGTTTATTTGTACCTAAATTGAGCGATTTTCTACTCGATCTGCGCCGATCTCTTGCGCATAAGGCTTCGCAAAAAATTGCTCAACTAAGGTTGATGGCTTCGTAAAAAGTCTTTTGTGAACGACTTTGAGCATTTTGGGAAAAAAGCAATTGAGATGTTCATCGTTAAGAAATGCAAGCTGTTTGAGGCCGTTAGGCCGAGTTCTTGCATTTTAGATGAACATCTTAATTG
>JAUVHU010000019.1 GCA_030593145.1 Desulfobacteraceae bacterium | reverse complement strand
GTTGTTCGATACTCCACACCGATTATCCAATAAATCCGCCTGTAAGTCATAGAGCTGAAATTTACCACCGAATGATCGGAAAGCTGTGAGTTCGGCACAAAAACCGGCGCTTTATCAAAACGACGAACCACAGTGGACCTGAAACCTATGGTCTCGACCGTACCCTCAACCACACCATCAACACGTATCCAATCGCCGATATTGAACCTTTTTTCTACAATAATAAGAATGCCTGAAATCAGATTTTTAAACATGTCCTGGGCGCCAAGCGCAACAGCCACACCAAGCAGCCCCAGTCCGGCAACAATCGGCCCAATTTTTATTCCCCAGATTTCAAGTATGGTTGCCGCTCCAATGAAGATAAAAACCGCCCTGATTGCCTTTAACAACCAATCCACCATTGAGGATGTAAAAATGTTTTCTAATCGTTTTAACAGGAAGGAAAGCGGCTTAACTATATTTACAAGCCCCCAAAAAATTACAAATACAATAAGAGATCGGATTAACTTATCGGCGATTATCTCTGTCCCCCCTGCCAAAGAAAGATATTCGATAGCAAAAAAAAGGCCTAAAACAACCGGGATAAATTTAACCGGTCTTTCGAGAGCTTTTAAGACATTATCGTCAATAGCGGTTTTAGTTGCTTTTGTTAATGCCCTGAGTCTGCCAAGAACAAATTTGGCAAATAATCCGCGCAAAAAAATAAAAGCAAAAAAAACCAAGATGGCTATAACCGATCTGCCCATATCGATCCCCAGCAGCCCGTTTTCCCATACATCAATTACCAAAAGCCAAAATTGCTTAAGTTTATCCATGATACTCTCCAAAATTTTATGCCCTATTTTTTTATTCTTCACTCCCGGCCGATAAAATCGCCTGTAGGATCGGTTGAATTTTAAGCCGGTGTTCAGGTGGTATCATCAAGGCCGGTATGGATCGGTTTGATATCAGTTTGTTTTCCGCGCAATTCAATAAACCTTCTTTGTAGTTTCGGCGGGCTTCACTTGATTCAAAATAAAGCAACACATCAATCAGATTTCCAGAACAACCCTGCGAATCAATATGTTCAATATACTGTAAAAACATATTGTTTACACTAAGAATAAACTCATCAACCTCTGCATAACCTTTTTCCCCGCAACCATGTTTTGAAACAAAACATCTGCATCCAAACGGCCTTACCTTATAAACCGGACATTGTCTGTCAGTTAAAATCGGGCACTCTCCATGAAAATAATTGTTCTTTTCATCCGGGATATCCTTTCCAGCAATAGATAATTCAGCAAGCCTGTTTGTGGTTATGCCGGGCTGAAATCGCCCTTTATGCAAATCTTCCCGAACAGCATCAAACAAATCCGCTTTTCCATTCAATATTAAATAATCAACAACCCTGTATCCCTCAAGGGTTGTTAATGTAACATTCCTGGTGCAACAAGTATCGCAATATTTTTTGCACGCCACATCCAGGTTGCCGGCAAAATCATCATAAATCCTGTAAATCCTGTCCAGAACATCCAGTTTTTTATTTAAGTCCATTTGCAGCCCTATAATATTCGTAACCGTTCACGGTTGTTCCGCTAGAGTGCTTTGGCGGATTCACAGTTTTTTTAATCTCTACTGGAAGACTGTCCGAAAACACACCAAAGTTGTCATTTCGACCTATGTTTTTTCAACCGTGAACCGTTAACTGTAAACTGCTAACCGTGAACGGTTAGAAATATGCAAACTCTCTGCTTAAAGAGCTTGACTTGAGATGAACCACTGAGTAATTTTGCTTGACACTTAACACTTTTTTTAAAAACATTATATGGATGATATTATGAAAAGCAAAGTCTATTTTATAGATATAAGGGCCGATTATAAGGAAAATCTGCTCCAAAAGATCGCAAGACTCCTTAAAACAGCCGGTATTTCAAACAGTATCAAAAAAAGAGATCTTGTCGCAGTCAAGCTCCATTTTGGAGAGTCGGGCAATACAGCCTTTATCCGCCCTGTATATATTCGGAAAATAGTGGAAACCTTAAAAGAGATCGGCGCAATACCGTTCCTGACAGATTGCAACACACTTTACGCCGGCACGCGAAGCGATGCTCCCAGTCATCATATAACAGCTATTTCCAACGGCTTTGCCTATTCTGTGGTCGATGCTCCTATTGTTATCGCAGATGGTTTAAGAGGAAAAAGCGAAACCTGTATTACCATAAATCAGAAAAATTTTAATAAGGTTTATATCGGATCTGAAATCATCCATGCAGATTCTCTGTTATCGACAGCCCATTTCAAAGGTCATGAGCTTTCCGGTTTCGGCGGAACCATAAAAAACCTCGGCATGGGATGCGCCTCACGAATGGGAAAGCTCGCCCAGCATTCAACCCTGGCGCCAAAAGTGAAGAAAAAAAAATGTGTTGGCTGCGGCGACTGCACAGCTCACTGCTCCCAACAAGCAATTTCACTTGTTAAAGAAAAAGCTGTTATTGACCCTAAAAAGTGTATAGGTTGCGGAGAATGCATCGTTATCTGCCCGAACAACGCGATACAGATCCAATGGAATCAGGACATACCTGTTTTTATGGAAAACATTGTCGAATATACAATGGGTGTTCTGAAAAACAAGAAAGGCAAAGCATTGTTTTTGAATTTCATTACAGATGTGTCCCCGGCATGTGATTGCATAGCCCATAATGATGCTCCAATAGTCAGGAATATCGGAATAGTTGCGTCAAAGGACCCTGTTGCCATTGATCAGGCCTCTGTTGACCTTGTAAACAAAGAGCAGGCTCTTGAAGGATCATGCCTTAAAACAAACATAAAACCGGGACAGGATAAGTTCAGGGAAATATATCCAAATATAAACTGGGAGATCCAGCTCGATTATGCTGAAAAGATAGGGCTTGGAAGCCGCGCTTATGAGTTGGTCACAATTTAGGTAGCCGTTCACGGCTTGAAACTTGAAATTGGAAATTTCAACGTTTCGTGAACGCTTAGGTTTTTTTACCAAACCATCAACTTTACCTAACTCAAGTTTCGCACCCTTAACTTTTAGCAACTTCAAGGCAGTAAAAGAGCTGAATTCAATTTTTAAAGCGAAATGTTTAAACGGTTTTTTTTTAATCGGCACGTTATATCGTACGCCAAAAACAGGCACAATAGAAACATAACGTGCTGAGTTTATATAGGGTTCTGAGTCTTGTCTTATAGCTTGTTTTTGGTGCCGTTCTCGAAGTCACAAAAATAATATTTCGCTTTAAAAATTTATTTCAGATCTTGCTGCTTAAAGTTTTTGACAAATAAAATGGGTGCGAAACTTGAGTACCTAAATTATGAAACAAAGCGCTTATGTTTAAGTTGACATATTAGATTAATATTAGATATAATATTTTGTTGGCAATTGACTTTTTGCCGTCGGCTTCATGTTTTATTTTTTTGTGTGGCTTTAACTAATTACAAGAAAGTGCGAAGGAGATAAAGGATGGCTGAAAAACATGACGATGCTTTAATTCTCTGGTTTGATGATATTTCCATCGAGGATATCCCCATGGTTGGCGGAAAAAACGCTTCACTTGGTGAGATGTATCAAAAACTTACCTCCAAAGGCGTAGCTGTACCGCACGGCTTTGCAATCACCGCATATGCATATCAGTACCTTCTTAAATCAGCAGGCATAGAAGATGCTATAAAGGATGCGCTGGCCGGACTTGATACCCATGACATGAAAAATCTAAGTGAACGGGGCGAAAAGGCCAGAAATATCGTCCGCAATGCCGAGTTCCCTGACGATCTTAAACAGGCTATTGTTGAAGCATACAAAACAATGGAGGATGAATACGGCCCCGATGTAGATGTGGCTGTCCGATCCTCCGCTACAGCAGAGGATTTGCCTGACGCTTCCTTTGCGGGCCAGCAGGAAACCTTCCTGAATGTCAGAGGCCCTGACGCTCTGATTGATAACTGCAAGAAATGTTTTGCCAGTCTCTTCACAAACCGTGCTATTTCATACAGGCACGACAAGGGGTTTGGCCAGTTTGACGTATATCTCTCTATTGCGGTTCAAAAGATGATTCGCAGTGATTCCGCCTCTGCCGGAGTTATATTCTCCATTGATACAGAAAGCGGCTTTAAGGATGCAGTCTTTCTTACCGCTTCATTGGGACTCGGGGAAACCGTAGTACAGGGCTCTGTTAATCCTGATGAATATTATGTTTTTAAACCCACTTTAAATAATGCCAAATGTCCTATAGTCAGCAAAAGGGTGGGAAGTAAAGAAATCAAGATGATCTATAATACATCGGGTGGCGGCGAGGAACCGGTCAAAATTATTGATACCACACCCGAAGAACGGGGAAGCTATGTAATAAATGATGATGAAATCATCCAGCTTGCCAAATGGTCCTGCATTATCGAAGATCATTATGAAAAAGCCATGGACATTGAATGGGCTAAAGACGGTGATGGTGTCAACGTCGGTTCAGGCGAACTCTATATTCTCCAGGCCAGGCCGGAGACCGTTCATTCACAAAGCACAAAAAGGGTCATGGAAACTTATGTGCTCAAAGAAACCGGTAATGTTATTGTAAGCGGTCAGGCTGTGGGAACCAAAATCGGCCAGGGCAAAGCCCATGTCATTGAAGATACCGCCCACATCCATGAATTCAAAAAAGGGGAAATCCTGGTTACCGATATGACAGATCCTGACTGGGAGCCGATAATGAAGATTGCCGGTGCCATCGTAACCAACCGGGGTGGCCGAACCTGCCATGCGGCAATTATCTCCCGTGAGCTGGGAATCCCGTGTGTAATAGGCACTGTAAACGGATCGGAAGTTATTAAAACCGGCGCAAACATTACTGTTTCCTGCGCAGAAGGTGAAACAGCCAATATATATGAAGGGCTATTAAAATTCGAAATAGACAAACTCGATCTTGATACTGTGCCCGCAACCAAGACAATGATCATGATGAACGTCGGAATCCCGGAAAAGGCTTTCACCGAATGCCAGATCCCCAATGAAGGTGTGGGGCTTGCGAGAGAAGAGTTCATTATCAATTCACATATCGGAATTCATCCTCTGGCTCTGTATTACTTTGATGATCTCAAAACCAAAGCCGCTGCCGGCGACGCTAAAATAGCTGAAATTGTGAAAAAGATCGAAGCGCAAACCACGGCTTACCCGGATGACAAGAAACAGTTTTTTATAGATAAACTTGCTGAGGGTGTAGGTCGTATCGGCGCAGGCTTCTACCCCAAGGACGTAATTGTCAGGCTGTCGGATTTTAAAAGCAACGAATATGCAAATTTAATCGGCGGGACACTTTATGAACCTGTGGAAAGCAACCCCATGATAGGCTGGCGGGGGGCATCCCGTTATTATGACGAAAAATACAAACCAGCCTTTGAACTCGAATGCATGGCTTTGCTCAAGGCACGCAACGATATGGGCCTGAACAACATTAAATTGATGGTACCCTTCTGCAGGACTCCTGAAGAGGGCCGCAGGGTAATTGAAGTCCTGAAAGAATTCGGCCTTGTTCAAGGTGAAAATGGTCTTGAAGTATATGTAATGTGCGAGATACCCAGCAACGTAATCTCAGCCGATGCTTTCTGCGATGTCTTCGACGGGTTCTCCATCGGCTCCAACGACTTAACCCAGCTTACCCTGGGACTGGATCGTGATTCAGATCTTGTTGCTCATATATTTGACGAACGGAACGAAGCTGTGAAAACCATGGTGCGCATGGTGATTGACGTAGCCAAACGCCGAGGCAAAAAGATCGGGATATGCGGCCAGGCTCCAAGTGATTTTCCGGAATTTGCCACATTCCTCGTTGAATGCGGCATAGATTCCATAAGCCTAATCCCTGATACTGTTATTAAAACAAGACTTGCTATAGCCAAAAAGGAAAAAGAATTAGGAATCAAAGCCGATTAAAACGGCAAGAATATAAGAATTGGGGCACTTCGACATTCGAAATTCCTTGTTCGATATTCTGCGGTTCAAAAAAATAAAAAGTATAAACTACTTTTAGCCAAACAGGGGGAAAGACATGTTTCATGTCTTTCCCCCTGTTTTATTTCGTACCAGCCTTTCAACCTTTCAGCCTCTGAACCGTGAACGGTTACTTACTTCTTAACTGTTCTCTTCTTGCCGGGAGTGAGTCTTATTTCCTTTCCGTATACTTTGATTGAAACCGGTTTCTTCACTTTTCCACCGACTTTTACTTTTACACTTTTTTGCGTAATTTCAAGATCGTACCGGATGTTTCTATGGCATATTCTGAAAACAAGACTATTCAAGTGCCCAGGCATGTGAGGATTTACTTCGGGCATAATGCCGGAAAGATTTATTCCTGCGAAATACCTCATAATAATATCAAGGCTGCCGGCCATGACCCCGCTGTGAATTCCTTCGATAGTAGTTCCTCCCTGGGTATCGAAAATATCGCTTTTCATGGCCTCAATAAACCAGTCCCATACTTTATTGTCTTCATCCATATAGCTTGAAATTACCGCGTGAACAATCTTGCTTAGGGTCGAGCCATGGCTGGTTCTTTTTTCGTAATATCTATAATTATCCTTCAGCAATTGAATTGCATCATCAACCTGGTATCCCAAATGATTCAGAATGCGCTGTACCTCGCCGGGCGCAAGAACGTAAAACATCATCAAGGTGTCTGCCTGCTTTGTAACCTTATATAGATCAGGAGAATTGCCTTCGGCTTTCAGAATACGATCCATGCGGTGGATATCGCCGTATTTATTTCTATAATAATCCCAATCCAGCTCTTTAAGAGCCTTATACCCATCAAACTGGCTGATAATTTTTCCATCCAGCATAACGATATTCATATTCTCAGTAATTCCCTGCCATTTCTTGATTTCCCCGGTTCTGAAACCGACCTTTCCCTTCAGCCTTACAAGCGTTTTCTTTGGAAGACTCTCAATAAGCTCAAGACTCTTTTCAAGCAGCCATACCACCATCACATTCGTATATGCGTTGTCTTTAAGACCTTGTTCATCAACGCCGGGAAGCTGTTCATGGAACTCGTCAGGCCCCATAACACCTTTGATGTGGTACTTCTCCGTGTCACTATCGTACGTGGCGATACTCGCCCAGAAACGGGCAATTTCCAGCATGATCTCAGCGCCGTAATCTTCAAGAAATTTTCTGTCGCCTGTGTCGGAAACATATTTCCATACATTATGAAAAACAGCGATTGATACATGCCTCTGAAGGCGGCTTAAGTCAGGACCCCAGGAATTGTCTTTTGGATTAAAGTGAACCTCCTGGGTCTCCTCGGCTCCGCTGTCCGCAGTCTGCCACGGATACATAGCTCCCTTGTAACCGTTTTGAGCTGCATATCTTTTTGCATCATTTAGACGGTTATACCTGTACATGAGAAGCGCCCTGGTGATTTCCGGAAAGTGGATATTATAAAAAGGCAGTATATAAAGTTCATCCCAGAAAATATGCCCCCTGTATGCTTCACCGTGAAGCCCACGCGCTGGCATTCCCGCATCAATAACTGTGTTGTGAGGAGATGCCGTAACCAGCATGTGATAAATATGCAAACGCGTGGTTCTTTGCACAAACCTGTCACCGCTGATCCTGATGTCGGCTCTATCCCAGAGAGATTCCCAGGTTTTGGCGTGAGCGAGGTAAATCTTTTTAAATGATTTAATCTGCGAAACAGCATCTTGTGCCGCCTTTTTGGGATTTGAGATGCCCCTGTCGAGAGACGTATAAACACTGACATATTTTTCCACCGCATATGTTCTATTTGGCTGAACCTCAATTTTTATCTCTTCAGATATCCGCGCTTTCTTTTTGGAGATACCCTTCGCTGTTATCAGTCGTTTCCCGTTTTGGTAAACGGCTGTCCTTGCGTTCATAACAATCTGGCACTTTGAACGGTTGGTTTGAACATGAAGGAATATCCCATCCCGCGACTCTCCGTGAGCTACCAAAGACAGATGTTTTGAATTGAGCCGGCGGTAACGCTCAACACCATCATTTATCACATTACCGTCAATAGAAGATCGCAGAGTAATTATTTCCGAATAATTAACAGGTGTAATTTCATACTTAATAGCGCAAATGTGCGGGTCGGCCATACTTGCGAACCGCTTGCTGCGAATACGGGTAATCCTGCCGAGCCCGTCGTTGAATATAAACGATCTTTCCAGAACCCCGTCGCGGAAATTTAAGATTTGCGTATAGCTTAAAAGTTCCATTTTGAGAGGGCTTAGAAAGTCGCCGATTCCGATTTTGAATTCAATTAAGAGTAAATTAGGGCAATTTACAAAATCGTTGTTGTAAATCGTCTTATTGTGGATCTTTGTGCCAAGCCTGTTATATACACCGGCAATATAGGTTCCAGGATAATGAACTTCTGATGCGCTCTCTCCCTCAAAGCATCCCCTTACTCCCATATAGCCGTTCCCGACCGTGCATAAGGTTTCTCTCAGCTTTTCCTTTTCCGGATAAAAGTCGTGATAAGTCAGGTTCCAGCTATCCTCTTCAATCCCATGCTTAAACCAGTTTTCAATATCCTTGATGCTTATTTCTCCAAGATCACGGACAACCATGTCTGCTCCGTTACAGCGCAATATTTCGCCGTCAATGCTCCTTGCTATTCCAAGAGTCAGGCCGAAATTACCATTTCTGCCTGCCTGAACACCTGAGATGGCATCTTCAACAACCACGCACTCGCCCGGCATGAGGCCGAGGTTCCGGGCTGCTGTTACAAAAATATCAGGATCAGGTTTTCCTTTTAGATTCAGCTCGCGTGAAACCTCTCCGTCCACCCTTGTTTCAAACAGATCCTCGATTCCCGCTAACTGCAGGATAAGCCGGCAGTTCCGGCTGGAAGAAGCTACACCTACTTTTATGCCCTTCTTCTTAAGATGTTTGACAAATTTCACCGAGGTCTCAAACACGTCAGGCCCTTCCCGACGCAGCACCTTCTGAAAATCCAGGTTCTTCCTGTTTCCCATTCCGCATATAGTATCCGAGCCGGGAGGATCATCAAGTTCTCCAAAAGACAATTCAATTCCTCTTGATTTAAGAAAACTTTTAACTCCCTCGGGTCTTGGTTTACCGTCAACGTACTGAAGGTAATCGTAATCGCTGTCAAAGGGCACAAAAGGTATATTTTCCTTGTCGGCGTTTTTTTTAAGAAAGTCGTTAAACATGCTTTCCCAGGCCAGCGCATGCACACGGGCCGTACCGGTTATAACGCCGTCCAGATCAAAAATAACACCTTTCATTTTTGTTAAAACCATTGCATCCTTCCTTTTTTCCAAATTTCCAGAAATTTACAAACTCATTTTTACTACAGAGCTGACAGACAAAAAACTCAAGATTGCTACAAGCATATCCGGCTCAGGCACAATCACTGAATTCGGACATATATATTTCACCTTTTCAGCAAGCTCATTATCTTTTGTCACAAAAATCGACCACGTATCCTCTGTTTTATCTAAAAACGCTTTTATCATCGGAATATCAGATGATGTATCCCCGCACACAAGATGGGGTCCTTTTGTCATATCAAAGTCTAATTCCGAATTAAGATATTTTACGGCATCTGCCTTGTCAAAGTCTTTGACCCCGCATTGAGAAGCTTCAATTGTCAAAATTATTTCGATATCAAGACCTGTGTCCTCAATTATAAAATTCTTTCTTTTTGGATCGAGTTCAAAAACAATTTCCCTAATCTTTTTCAGGAACGCATCTGATTCATCTTCAGATATGGAATTGGTTATATTCTGGCGCGCTATTGTAGTCTGCCCGAATTTTAGCTGTAATCCGGAGCCGATCAATGAAAACTTCTCAAAGGACGGATCTTTTACCAGATCGGAAAGCCTTTGGTTTAGCTTATCAAGAAGGATTTGCTTTTGTCCGTCTATATGGCAATATCTTCGTTTTCCGGTAAGATCGATAAATTCTCTACCCTTTGAAGCAGCGTAAATTAAAGTTTTTTCCGGGTTAACGCTCACATCAACAACCCCAAAATTTTCAAGAGGAGCGGAAGTCAAAATTATTGGATAAACAGTTCTTTTTTTCGCAAAACGGGTAATAAAAACTGAGTTATATACAGACTGTACAGAAGAGCGGTATCTGCCGCAGTAATTGTTTATCGTGCCGTCGCGATCTGTCATAAAGCAATTAAACTGCATGCCCTTTAATTTGATTGCGCCAATATCCAGATGCATTCGGAAATCAGAATGAATCTTTTCCAGATACTCGATGAATGCCGGTTCGCCATTTTCAAGATAGAAAATATCTTTTTCAAGTTCCGTGATCTCGTATGTCAGATCAACTTTTATCTTTTTGGAACCGCTTGTAACAAGAATTCTTTTTTTTTGCTCAAGAGGAATATTTACAAGTGAGGCATGTGCATTTGCCAGCGAGTCTATACAAGTAGAAGTTATGGGTCTGTTGTTAAAAATATTTTCCACTATCTGCAGGCGCAGGTCTCTCGTCTTAGCCATAAGATCGTAAAACTGCTTTAACGTAAATATCTCCTGTCGGCTTATTATGTCATTACTCATTAGCATCTCGTCCATTACTCCAAAAACCATAACAAATTAACAGCTAACGTGGTACAAAATTTGTTTTTTCGGAGCATCAATATAGAAAAATTGGGCTTGTGTGTCAAGTTTTGATGGATCAGATGAAAACTTGAGTTTGTATTTTAAACATAAATCTAATAATATACTAACCGTTTCGTAACTTAATGGTTATAATCTGTTTACAAGGAAAGCATATTATGGCTGACAATAAAATTCTTGTTGTAGATGATGAAGAGGATATTCTGGAGCTGGTTAGATATAATCTGGCGAGAGAGGGATACAGAGTTGTTTGCGCAGCTTCAGGGGAACAGGCGCTGAATAAAGCCGGCTCAGAGCCCTTTGATCTGATTTTACTCGATCTCATGCTGCCCGGCATTGATGGTTTGGAGGTAACCAAAAGGCTGAAAAACAAGCCGGAAACCCGGCATATCCCCATCATTATGTTGACCGCAAAAGGCGAAGAAGCGGACATCGTAACAGGGCTGGAACTTGGCGCTGATGACTATGTTACCAAACCGTTCAGCCCCAGAATTCTGATTGCACGGATCAAAGCTGTTATTCGAAGAAAATTGAAGCAAGAGGAGGAGGATTCTTCAATTATTCAGATATATGAACTTAAAATCGATCCGGGTCGGCGCAGAGTTTTGGCCAAAGCATCGCATGTTGAATTGACATTTACCGAGTTTCAAATACTTTATCTGCTTGCCAGGCGGCCCGGCTGGGTTTTTACCCGTTTTAAAATCGTTGATTCAATCAGAGGAGATGATTATCCTGTTACGGATCGCAGTGTTGATGTCCAGATTGTCGGATTGCGAAAAAAACTCGGGCCTTGCGGCAAATATATCGAAACAGTTCGTGGTGTCGGATATAGATTTAAGGAAACAGCATGAAGAAAAAGAAACGGTTGATCTATCAACTTTATCCTTCATATTTACTGATTATTCTCATATCTCTAACTGGCGTGAGCTGGTATGCTTCTAATGCCATGCGAAGTTTCTTCTTTGCACAGACGGCAGAAGTTCTTGAAACCAGGGCAAATTTGCTGGAAAACCGGATCATTGAACACCTTGTACCTCTAAATGCGAAATCTATTGATCTAACTTGCAAGGAACTCGGTATGGTTTCGACAACCCGCATCACAGTTGTGCTTCCTTCCGGCAAAGTAATCGGTGATTCAGAAGAAGACCCTCGCAGCATGGACAACCATGCCAATAGAAAAGAAGTAAGGGCGGCGATCGGCGGAAATATCGGCAATTCAACAAGGTTCAGCAGAACACTTCAGCAAAAAATGATGTATGTTGCAGTGCCTCTTGTAAAGGATAATAAAATACTGGGTGTTTTAAGAACCTCAATTCCTGTAACTTCTATAGATAACACTTTAAAGTCCATACAAAGAAAAATTGTGCTGGGAGGATTGCTCATAGCTTTGTTCGCAGCAATAATCAGCCTGCTTGTCGCGCGGCGTATCAGCAAACCCCTGGAAGAGATGAAAAAGAGCGCAGATCGTTTTGCCGAAGGCAACCTGACACACAGGCTTCCGGTGCCTGATACAGAAGAGATGGAAGCCCTTGGTAAAGCAATGAACCAGATGGCTGCCCAGCTTGACAGTAGAATAAAAACCGCCATACGCCAGAAAAATGAACTGGAAACCGTCCTTTCCAGCATGCTGGAAGGAGTAATTGCAGTGGATATGGATGAACGCATCATCAGCATAAATCAAGTAGCAGCCATGCTGTTTAATGGCGAGCCTGAAAAATTAAAGGAGCAAAGTATTCAAGAGGCGATAAGGGTCTCAGAATTGCAACGTTTTGTTAAAAGGGCGCTTTTGAGTGTAGAATCGATTGAGGATGATATCGTTTTAAACCACAATGAAGAACGTATTCTGAATATACACAGCTCTCCGCTTCAAGGTGCAGGGAAAAAACGTATCGGCATACTTGTTGTAATAAATGATGTTACAAGACTCAGACGTCTTGAAAATGTTCGACGTGATTTTGTTGCCAATGTTTCCCATGAGATTAAAACACCCTTAACAGCCATCAAGGGTTTTGTAGAGACCCTCCATGACGGAACCGTTGAAAAACCTGAAGATATTGAGCGTTTTTTCGGGATTATCATTAAGCACATCAATCGCCTTGATGCCATAGTTGAAGATCTTCTGACTTTATCAAGAATCGAACAGGAAGATACGAGAAAAGAAATAAAGTTTGAAACAGGAACTATTAAAGATATTTTAGAGACGGCAATTCAGGTTTGTCAGGCAAAAGCAGATAAAAAGAATATTCATATCGAGCCTGTTTGTGATAAAGAAATTACCGCAAAAATCGATCCCGCACTTCTTGACCAGGCCATAGTTAATATTCTTGATAATGCCATAAAATACAGCGAAAAAGGAAGCTCTGTATATGTTGAATGTTCTTCAATGGAAAAAGAGATAATAATCAGCATTAAAGATCAGGGTATCGGAATCGCTAAAAAACACCTGCCCCGGCTTTTTGAAAGATTTTACCGGGTTGATAAGGCCAGAAGCCGTGAAATAGGTGGCACCGGACTTGGGCTTGCCATCGCAAAACATATTGTCCAGACACACGGCGGCAAGATATCAGTTGAAAGCACACCAGAACAGGGATCAATCTTTCAAATCTACCTGCCAAAAGCATAAGCTTTCTTAAATAACACGCAATTTTTCATCCAATTCTAACTTACCTTTAATAAAACTCTAACAATTTGAGATTATCCTAACATTTAAAAGCTAACATAAGAGCTTTGCAAAATAGCTGTGTTCTCATTGCGAACGAACCGACTTTAACCTTTTATAAATGCATCAATTCTGGAGGTAAAAAATGAAATTACAAACTCTTTTAATGTCAGTAATCGCTCTGACCATTTGTTTTACGGCTAATTTGGTTTGGGCCGGAAAGATAGTAATTAAAGGCTCAACAACTGTATTGCCCATTGCCCAAAAGGTTGCCGAAATCTATATGAAAGACAACCCTGATGTAAAGATATCCATTTCAGGAGGCGGATCAGGTAACGGGATTAAAGCTCTCATTGATGGCTCTACTGATATTGCCGACAGTTCCCGCTTTATCAAACAAAAGGAAGTAAAGCTGGCTGTTGAAAAGGGAAGCTATCCGGTTCCTTTTGCGGTGGCTTACGACTGTATCGTGCCTGTGGTGCATCCAGGCAATAATATAATGAATCTCACCATGGCTCAGCTTAAAGACATCTATATGGGTAAAATCAAAAACTGGAAACAGATTGGCGGACATGACAGACCGGTTGTTGTCATCTCCCGTGACACCTCTTCAGGAACATACGAGGTCTGGTATAAAAAAGTCATGCAAAAGAAAAGGGTTTTCCCCAGGGCGCTTCTCCAGGCTTCCAACGGAGCTATTGTCCAGGCCATTGCAACAAATAAAAATGCTATCGGCTACATAGGTCTCGGCTATATGACCGGTTCAGTCAAAGCTTTAAAGGTCAACAATATCGAGGGGTCGGCAGAAACAACTTTGAATGGAACATATCCCATCAGCAGACCGCTCTATATGTTCACCCCGGGATGGCCAAAGGGTGATACGCTTAATTTTATCAACTTTTTAGTGCATCCGGAAAAAGGTCAAAAATATGTATCTGAAGCAGGATATGTGCCTTTGTATTAAAAAAGGTTCACAGTTCAACGGTTCAAGGTTAAATTGATTGGTTCATTGCAGATGGTATGCATTCCCACGCTGGAGCATGGGAACGAAAAAATCAACAATCCAAAGGGATGAACATCGAACATCGAACGTCCAATTTTGAATGATGATGTCGCTTCGCTCCTCAATTTGTGGAAACAACAACCTTTGAACCCTGAACCTTGAACTTTGAACCCTGAACCTTGAACCCTGAACAAGGAGAAAGTGTGGCAACAAGCAGTCATAGCGGAAAAAGTAGATATAGAACTGAAAAGATTATCCGAATTACGTTTTTCTGTATTTCGCTGGCTTCAATAGCAACCCTTGCATTAATTACGATTTTTTTATTTATGGAGGGGCTTCCTATTTTCAAAGAGGTTTCCGTTAAGGATTTTGTTTTTGGACAATACTGGTACCCGACTGATGAGCCCCCGGATTTTGGAATCTTTTCGCTTATTGTCGGCTCCCTATCCGTAACAGTCGTATCTTCCTTAATTTCCATTCCATTGGGAGTTCTAACAGCCCTTTATCTTGCAGAGACTGCCTCTGCCGGTATTCGGCAATGGGTCAAACCGATTGTGGAACTTATGGCCGCGCTCCCTTCTGTGGTAATAGGCTTTTTCGGAATGGTACTAATAGCTCCATTTCTTCAAGAGGTCTTTGGTGTTGCCACGGGCCTGAATCTTTTTAATGCATCATTGATGCTGGCTTTCATGTCTATTCCAACTATTTGCAGCATCTCGGAAGATGCCATTTTCAGCGTGCCCACAGAGCTTAAAGAAGCTTCCCTGGCGCTTGGCGCCACTCACTGGGAAACCATAGCCCGGGTCATCCTGCCGGCATCTCTTTCCGGCATCACAACGGCAATTATCTTAGGCATGTCCAGAGCTATCGGAGAAACCATGGTGGTGCTCATGGTTGCAGGAGGCGCGGCCATTGTCCCCATATCACTGTTTGATCCGGTCAGGCCCATGCCCGCAAGCATAGCCGCAGAAATGGCGGAAGCACCTTTCAGGGGAGATCATTATCATGCCCTGTTTGCAACGGCAGTCGTGCTATTTCTCTTCACGCTGCTTTTTAACCTGGCAGCGGATTATATCTCTCATAAATACAAACAGGTTGGCGCATCAACCTTGTAAATGGAATCAATGTTATGTTTAAAAATTCAAACAGCGTTCAGAACCGGCGCAAATTATTACAGTTCATTATGTTTGGTTTTTTCAAGATGTCTGCTGCCATTAACGGCATTGCCCTGTTGATCATATTCTATTTTTTAGTGTCAAGAGGATGGAGAGCCATCACCTGGACATTTCTTACACAGCCGCCGATAGATTCCATGACCAGGGGAGGAATTTTGCCTTGCATTGTCGGAACTGTTTGCTTAAGCCTGGGCGCTATTATTGTGGCTATCCCAATCGGTGTTGCTTCAGCGATCTATCTTAACGAGTATGCCTTTCAAGGCCGTATATTGCGAATAATCCGTCTCGGAATCAGCAACCTGGCAGGTGTGCCTTCAATTGTGTTTGGTCTTTTTGGCTTGGCATTTTTTGTGGTTTATCTTAAAATGGGCGTAAGTATTCTTGCAGGTGCCCTTACTCTGGGCGTTCTAACACTTCCTGTTATTATAGGAACTACCGAAGAAGCCCTCAGAGCTGTTCCGAAAACATACAGGGAAGCATCTCTTGGACTTGGCGCCACAAAATGGCAGACTATTTATCGTGTAGTCTTGCCCGCGGCCCTGCCAGGCATTCTTACAGGAGGAATCTTAGGACTCAGCAGAGCTGCAGGAGAAACAGCGCCTATTATGTTTACTGCAGCAGTTTTTTTTACGCCTTCTCTGCCGTCATCTGTTTTTGATGAAATCATGGCGCTTCCTTATCATATATATGTTCTGGCAACAGCAGGCACAAATATCGAAGCAACACGTCATCTCCAGTACGGGACAGCCCTTGTGCTTATCGTCCTTGTTCTGGGCTTAAACCTTATGGCAATCATTTACAGGGCGCGTTTACAAAAGCAGCATTAATTGAGAATGGACTATGGAAAAATCATTAAAAATTGCAATAAAAGAGTTAAATTTTTTTTACAGAGATTTTAAGGCGCTGACAGATGTTTCGCTGGATGTTTATGCCCATGAGGTAACAGCTTTTATCGGCCCGTCCGGATGCGGAAAAAGCACTCTGCTGCGCTGCCTGAACCGGATGAACGATTTAATCTCCTACATTCGCATCAAGGGAAGCATCTTTCTGGATGATCAGAATATTTACGATCCAGGTATGGATGTTGTTTCACTTCGTCGTCGAATAGGCATGGTATTTCAAAAGCCCAACCCTTTTCCAAAAAGCGTTTTTGAGAATGTGGCTTACGGTTTGCGCGTCAACGGTATTAAAGACAAAGCTTATATTGCTCAGCAGGTGGAAACAAGCCTTAAAGCAGCCGCCTTGTGGGATGAAGTAAAAGACAGAATCCATGAATCAGCCCTTGGCCTGTCAGGAGGGCAGCAACAGCGGCTTTGCATAGCCAGGGCAATGGCTGTTCAGCCGGATGTTCTCCTTATGGATGAACCGTGCTCAGCTCTGGACCCCATCGCTACACAAAAAATCGAAGAATTAATTCACAAGCTTAAAAAAACATACACAATCATTATAGTTACGCATAATATGCAGCAAGCTGCCAGGGTTTCAGACATCACGGCCTTTTTCTACCTGGGAAAACTTATTGAAACCGATGAAACCGATGCTATTTTCACAAGGCCTAAACTCAAGCAAACAGAAGATTACATCACCGGCAGATTCGGATAACAAATGGGGAAATTATCATGACCATACATTTTCAAAGAGAACTTGAAAAAATAAAAAAGATGCTTCTTTCACTTGGCGCCATGGTCGAAGAACGTGTTCGCATGGCTATCAAGGCTGTCGAGTCAAGAGATGCGAATCTTGCAAAAAAGATCATCAAGAGTGATTATGAAATAGATGAGTTTGAAGTAGAATTAGAGGAAGAATGTTTAAAAATACTGGCTCTGTATCAGCCCGTTGCCGTAGACCTCAGGTTTCTCATAACTGTAATCAAAATCAACAATGATCTGGAAAGAATCGGGGATGAAGCGGTGAACATCGCAGAACGGGTATGCATTATCTCAAAACGAAAAAGGCTTGACATCGCATTCGATTATTCTTTAATGGCGGAAAAGAGCGAATACATGCTCAAGAAAAGCCTGGATGCACTTGTGAACATGGACGTGGACCTTGCTTTGCGTGTTTGCACCCTGGATGATGAGGTGGATAATATGCTGAATAAAGCGTATGATGTGGTCAAACAGGCTATTGGCGAGCACCCGGATCGTATAAGTTATCTGATCAACCTGCTCTTGGTTTCCCGCCACCTTGAGCGAATAGCAGATCATGCCACCAATATTGCCGAAGAAGTTACTTATTTAATTGAGGGTGAAATTATTCGGCATCGAGAGCATTAAAATAAAGATCATCGTAACAATTGAGCTGTTTTAAAATTTGCATCAAGATCTCGGCACATATCTTCGCGATAAATCACTCAACTTAGATTATAGTAATAACGCGTTATATTGATTAAGTTTTTTATCCAATTCCTTTGCATTCACAACCAGCTTGTAAAGTTCATCCCAGAATTGTTTCTTGTGATTCTTTATTCGGGTGTGAACCAGCTCGTGAAGGATTGTGTAATCAATTAATTCTTCAGGCAAACAAGCCAGATTTACATTCAGGTTGATATTATTCTTTGCCGAACAACTCCCCCATATGGTTCTCTGGTTTCTGACAAACACTTTGTTATAATCAAATCCATGCTTGTCTGATAGTTCGTTGAGCCGGTTTATAAGAAATTTTCGTGCTTTTTTAGGGTTAATATGGTTATTTTTTTTAAGTTTTATGGCTTCCTGCTCGATCAACTCCATTCGAGCCAGATGCTTTTTTATCCAGCCGGCCTTTAAATGTGCCACCTCTTCTGCCTTGTCAAATGATACTCCATAAGGCACTGCAATCCGAACTCCTTTGAATGGCTGGACAGACAGGTTTATGTGCCTGGCTCGCCTGCTGCGCTCAAGAAGGATTTCGCCTATACCCTTTATTTCAACTTTCCTGGATTTCATAGATTATTACTCAACGGCTCCATTAACATTACCGGTCGTTTTTTTCAAGTTTCAGAAAAAAACGAAAATAAACTTGCTTTCCACCTAATAGGTATTATTATTTATTCAATCAATAATGGCTCGTCTTTAATTGACAGGCCGGTTTCGTTCTAAAGGAAAGACTTGTTTGTAAAAGTGGCATCCTGAAGTCTGGGACTATGAGAATTTTTTGAAAGGAGGATGTCAACTATGACTAATGGAATTGTAAAATGGTTTAATAGCAGCAAAGGTTATGGATTCATCGAGCAGGAAGAAGGCGAGGATGTATTTGTTCATCATTCAGGAATCAATGCAACCGGTTTCAAGTCTCTTGATGAAGGCGACAGAGTTACCTTTGACGTAGAGCAGGGTCAAAAAGGACCTGCCGCAGTAAATGTAACTGTAGCTTAAATCATATTTCTGAGTTAAAAAAGGGTGTTCCATCAATCAAGAGGGAATGCCCTTTTTGTTTTATTGTTTAAAGGTAAAAAATAAAAGGAGCTAAAAATAATGGCAGATCGTTCTAATATTACTCTATACAGTGGCGGGCACAAAGGAGCAGAGGCTGAGTTCGGAAAGCTTGCTGATCGCTGGGGGATTCAGGAAGTTAACTTTTCGTTCGAGGGACACGATATCGAACGCGATAAAGGCGTGCGGGTACTAACTCCGGAAGAACTTGAAAAGGGAAATGTCAGTATGGAGATAGTTTCTACCCGCATGGGCCGGAACTATTCAAAAGCTGAAAAGATCCGAAAGGTCATCCAGTCCATTTTTCACATGGTCAACAACGGCTATCATGTAATAGCAGTCGGATGGATACAGCCGGATGACACCGTAAAAGGGGGAACCGGATGGGGTGTTGAGCTTGCAAAGCTCTTTAACCGTCCAGTCAGCGTGTATGATCAGGAGCGCAAAGGATGGTTTTCCTGGAAGGATAACAAGTGGGTATCTGAAACGCCTGTAATCACAGACAAGACATTCGCCGGAACCGGAACCCGAAAGCTCAGCGACGAAGGCCGCAAAGCAATTTACGAACTTTTTGAAAGCTCGTTTGGACAAGCAGATGACGATTAAGGGTCGCGGGAAGAAATAATTGTGCAAGATTGCGCCGGATTTTGGTTCGTTTACAAGACACATCCGCCGGCAGATTCAGTGTTAGACTAAGACTATCAGTCCAGGTCATATAAGGGGTGGAAGTTTAAATAACAGAAATTTACAAACTCATATTTACTACGGAGCAGATAGGCAATTAAATTTGAAAATGGCTGACTGTTTGAACGCATTAGTGAGACTTAAGAAAAAACAGCCGATTATAAGACATCTTTGGTATAATATATTAATTATCAACTGACAAAAGCAGTTTTGTTATTGTATGCTGTTTTTTCTTTAGTCTCACTTGTTGTGTGAGTTTCAGACCTTTTCAAATTTAATTGTCTGTCTGCGGAGTAATGAAATTATAAAACCCACTTTTTTGAGTTTATAAATTTCTGAATAACTAAAGTGTTACAGATCATCTTTGTCATGAAATATTCGGGATATGGGTTAACATCAGCTCGACAACCTCTTTAATGGAAAGATCGGTGGAATCAATAATTATCGCGTCCTTAGCCGGTTTTAAAGGGGCCAGCGCCCTGGTGCTGTCGTTTTCATCCCGATCTTTTATATCTCTTTCGATCTTCTCAAGCGTTGTTGAGCTTTTGGGCGATAATTCTTTGTAGCGCCTCAATGCTCTTGTTTTACAGGAAGCATCTAAATAAAACTTCACATCAGCATCCGGAAACACGACAGTCCCCATATCACGTCCCTCGAACACAACCCCCTTTTCTTTCCCCAGATCCTTTTGCAAATCAAGAAGATACTTTCTTACAACAGTTCTGGCGGAAACTGCCGAGGCAAGCATTGTAATTTCAGGAGTTCTGATTTGATCGGTGATATCTGAATCGTTTACTGTAAGACGCGTCCCGTCTTTACCTGCTACAAATTTTATATCAAGAATGCTGCATAAATGCTCAAGACCATTATCGTCATCATGATGTATTCCGTGAGATTTTGCTTCAAATGCAACACCCCTGTAAAGAGCGCCTGTATCAATGTACCTGTAACCAAGACTTTGCGCCAGACTCCGGCTTACCGTGGTTTTACCTGCGCCTGCAGGACGGTCTATTGTGATAAGAAGAGATTTCATAAAGTTATTATTAATTTTAGCCACAGACACGCACAGAGAAACACAGACTTTATATTATCTTGTCTGCAAGTCTGTGTCATTCACATTCCCAAGCAGAGCCTGGGAACGAGTGGACAATATTGAACGGCAAAATAAAAATTCTTTGCTGATCCCCGATCCCCGGCCCCTGACAACTATCATTTGAGCTTTGCTCAATTAGGAGATTACCTTATCAATAGCCTTTATAAAACGAACATTTTCATCATGAAGTCCGACATTTATTCTGATATATTCAGGATATCCATATGATGTCATGGACCGGACAATGACTCCCTCCCTGAGCATACTTTCAAAAACTTCATCAGCATTTTTTTTAACATCGATGAGAAAAAAATTTGCCTGTGTTGGAAAATATTTAATTCCAAGCTTATCAAGGGAGTTGCATAAAAAACCAAGCTCTTCATGCACGAGATTCAAGGTCTTATTCAAAAAAGCTTCATCTTCAAGAGCCGCCATTGCTCCGACCTGGGCAAGTGAATTTACATTAAACGGCGGCCTGATCCTGTTCAGTACCCCGGCGATCTCTTCACTCATAACGCCAAACCCGACCCTGATTCCTGCAAGGCCATATGCCTTGGAAAAAGTGCGAAGTGTAACTACTCCTTTGCCTGTTTCAAGAAAATCGACACCTCGTGCGCAATATTTATCCTGTACAAATTCGATGTATGCTTCATCAACCACAACAATCACTTCGGGGATGCTCTCCAAAAAACTCTCAAAATCTTTTTTTGAAAAAATCGTTCCTGTGGGATTGTTGGGATTACACAAAAAAACCATACGGGTTCTTTGCGTAATCCTGCTCTGTATGTTGCTTAAGTCAATTGAAAGAGACTTTAATGAAACATATACCGGAACCGCTCCAACGCTGCGAACCATTATATCGTACATAAGAAATGAAGGCCATGGCAAAACCACCTCATCGCCCCGTTTGAGCAATGCACGTGTCAGCATGCCGATAATTTCATCAGAACCGTTTCCTAATACTATATTATCCGGCTTAATCTTCAGCTTTTCAGAAATTTTGTTTATAAGATCATGACCGCTTCCATCAGGATAGCGATTCAGTTTGTCTAAGGAGCATTTAATAGCCTCAACAGCCATAGGGGATGGACCAAGAGGATTCTCGTTGGAAGCAAGTTTTATGGGATCAGAAATACCGTATTCCCTCTCAAGCTCTTCAAGAGGCTTTCCAGGTGAATACGGATTTATTGATAATATATAATCAGGCACAAAAAAATTCATAATTCATATTCCTTAGTTTTCCATGTTTTCCATACCGCTTGACAGGACGTTTCCCCATAACAGACCGCTCCACATCTTCCACCATCTGTCCCATACTCATTTCAATATTACAACTATTTTGCAACTGTCTTTTGATGCAGCTTTATTAACCGCTTGTTCAGGAAACGAGACCTTTGAAAAATGTTCAATTTTGTTCAATCTCAAGGAAGGAGAAAATTTTAACTGCAGGAATACATTGAGTATTTCGAAGCTTAAAATTTGAGCCTGACACCGAGATTGGGCAAAAGGGGGCGTTTTGCAAAGGTCTCGAAACGGAAATCCCTATATTCGCTATAATATATTGTAGATATTTTCCTTTGTCAATTAATCCGGTTTTATTACATTTTGTTCTGCACGAATCCGGCAAGAGCATCACAAAAAACTATATAGTCAGTAAATACATGCTATTTAAATAATACTTGACGCAAAAGTAACTATATGGTATTTCATTATCCAATGAAAATCAATCTTGGATTTATCGGCAAAAACATACGGTATTTAAGACGTGAACGAGGCTGGACCCTTTCTATGCTTGCAGCAAAGACCGGGATGAGCGAAATACCTTTGGGCAGAATAGAAAGAAGCGTCAACGCTCCCTCGGCATCTGCCATATACAGTCTGTCAAAGGCATTCAATGTTTCCGTGGATACTATTTTTGCCGAGGAACATGAATCTCTCAGACTGCACAGATTCGAGAATGAGAAAAAACCCTTCCTGATCGCCACAGAAACTGAAGATCCTTTCACTCCAAAGCTCAAATCCATGGCAAAAGATATTATCGATGGGTTTCAAGCTCTGGAAGATATTTGCGCTGCTCAAAAACATGCAAAGATACCTCTTTTTATCCCCTTTGAAGCCGACTATCAAGGCATGGAAAAGCTTTCACTTAATGTCCGCCGCTACATGGAGATTGAACACGGGATTGTTTTTGACTATTTCGAACTGTTTGAAAGCCAGGGATTCCGTGTTGTTGCCGTTCCCATGCCAAAAGGCATAGACGGCTTTTCTTATTACGACCCGCTCAATCAGAATGCGTTCTTTTTTCTTAACACTAAAAAAAATCCTGAAAGACAGCTTTTCCACCTGACTTATGAACTTGGCAGCCTCCTGATTATGACGGCAGCATTACAAGGAAAGGAAACACCTGGAGAGTATGTCAATGCTCAAAAAGCTTCCGATAAAAAGCCTTTCACGCATCATCGGGCAGCAAGACGCTTTGCCGCAACATTTCTCATGCCGTCAGAGGCTGTTGCCGACACTGTCAGACAGCTTGGAATACAACAAAAACAATGGTCATATAATCTTCTCCTTCGCATCAAGCACCGCTTTGGAGTTTCAACCGAAGCATTCCTGTACAGGCTTGATGAACTCGGCCTGATCGATCCGTCTCTTGTTGAACCGCTTAAAACCAAAATCCACAAACATTATGAAAAAACAGATTTCGGCGAACCCGACCTTTCCAGAAGACTTTTAACCCCCAACGGCCGTCTGTGGGACCTGGTATTAACTGGGAAAGAATTAAAAGAAGGACATAAGGAAGTACTTGAAATTGAGAAGCTATTGGAAAAGTGGAAAGTGGTAAAAAAATAATCATGATACATTTAATGGCATTAAAAATGGCACGGAAACGGCTGGAGGCAAAATCGTATTGTATCAGTCTGAAGACGGGCAGGCCGCACTGGATGTTCATCTTCAGGATGAAACCGTATGGCTCAGTCAGAAACAGATAGCCTCTCTTTTTGAAACGGAGAGAAGTGTTGCAACCAAGCATATTAACAATATTTTATCGGAGTGAAGAATTAGATAAAAAGGAAGTGTGTGCAAAATTTGCACACACTACTGGTGACGGCAAAACTTACCAGGTCGATGGAAGACCTTGGGAATGCATAAATCGGCGCTGTTGCAACAGAGTGTTAAAGCATTTGCATTTGAAGCGCTTTTAAAAAATTATTGCGGATTCCCAAGCTTATTGGGGTTGGCTATGATGCGAGACTTGCTGGTATGATATGAATTGAGACGGGGAAGATATGAAAGAGCTGTTAGAATAACGAATTAAACAAGAAGATATTGTAACGATGTTAACCGAACAGGAGATTCGCTAAGTGGCTGACAAAGAAATAAGCATGACTCACTTTTGGGCAAAGACTACACCAGAAGGGAAGCCTGGCATTTCAGTTTATGACCACATGGTGAATGTAGGGAGCGTTGCACGCTGCATTGCTGAGATATCGCCTAAAATTCTTGATCGATTTCATTTGCAATCATCAGTTGTTGGTGCACTTGCTGCGCTCCACGATCTCGGGAAGATATCTCCAGGCTTTCAACGCAAGTGTGAAGCATGGCTTGAGGAAAACGCTCTGGCAACAGTTGCCCGCAACTATTGTTGGGATACGGCAATGGAATCTGACCACGGCAAGGTGTCTCACGCAGCGATTCAGACTTTTCTTGTGGAGAAAGGCATTGATCGAAAGACCGCCAAATTCGTATCAACTGTGCTTGGTGCCCACCATGGTCGCCTGACCCCGCCTAATGATCACGGATACCAGCCGCAAAGGGCAATTTCAGAGACTTACAGCAGTATTGATTGGGATGCCGAGCGTAAGACGAACGCTCAAAACATATGGGATTGCTTTGCCGAAAGTAGCACCTCTTTTACATTTTCTGACACATCGCCTTCGCTCTGGTGGCTTGCAGGTCTTACCTCGGTTGCAGACTGGATCGGTTCAGATGAACGGTTTTTCCCATCAGAGAATCATGAAAATCCAATCAATAACGAAGCTGCAGCGCTTCAGTCACTCGATACTATCGGTTTTCGCCGAATTGAATTTATTCGAAATCTTTCGTTTCATGATTTATTCCATGATGCAGAAAAGCCTAAAATACATTGGGCACCAAATGAGATGCAGAAAAAAACACTCGCTGCAGTAAACGGGTCCGGAGTCTATGTTATCGAAGCGCCAATGGGTATGGGTAAGACCGAAGCGGCGCTATGGGCAGCATATCAGATGCTTGTTTCTGGAAAAGGAACGGGTATTTATTTCGCGCTTCCTACCCAGGCAACCAGCAACCGGATGCACCTGCGTATAAATGAGTTCGTGCGGCGCATATCTCGTATAGCCAATGCAAGTCGCTTGATTCATGGTAACTCCTGGCTAATGGATCAAACTGCCGAACTATTGCCTGTTACTACAAGTCCTGGTTTTGTAAGCGAAGATGCTCGAAGTGGGCGTGATTGGTTTGCTTCGGCAAAACGGGCACTGCTTGCCCCTTTTGGCGTTGGTACTGTTGACCAGGCGCTGCTTGGAGTTGTGGCAGCAAAGCACTTTTTTGTCCGCCATTTTGCGCTTGCAGGGAAAGTGGTGATTCTCGATGAGGTACACTCCTACGATCTCTATACCGGAACCCTCATTGATAAGCTCATAACCACTCTCGAAGGATTGGGCTGTACGGTGATTGTTCTATCTGCTACGCTTTCGGGAAAGCGGCGTGGGCAGATTATATCTCACCCCGATGACAACTCAAACAATGCTGAACTTCCCTATCCGCTCATCACTGGACGTCACGAAGGAAATCCGCTCGAACCGGTAGCAGCGGCTCCGCCACCGTCGCGAACTATCAAAGTCGATTTTATTTCTGTGGAGGATGCTACCAAAGAAGCAATTAATCTTGCTCAAAACGGCGGGGCGATACTCTGGATATGCAACACTGTTGATTCTGCCCAGAAACAATATCAACGGTTTATGGAACTGACTCAGGAGGATTTCCCCGTCGGCCTTCTCCATTCACGCTTCCCTTTCTGGCGGCGTGAAAAAATCGAGGATGAATGGATGACACGATTTGGCAAAAACGGGACGACTCGGTGTGGCTCCATTCTCATCTCAACCCAGATAGTTGAGCAAAGTGTCGACCTTGATGCCGATCTCTTGATTACAGAACTGGCGCCCACTGACATGCTTCTTCAACGCCTCGGGCGGCTCTGGCGGCATGACCGGGAGAACGATGATCGTCCCGTTGGTACGGCAAGGCTCTGTATTATCAAAGAGGAAAAGAGTTTTGAAGAGTTCCAAAGCATGAAACCCGAAGCAATAATTAACGCACTTGGAGGGAAGGCATATGTTTATGACCCGTTTGTGCTGTTGCGCTCCCTGGACGTTTGGCAGGGGCAGAATGAGGTCAACATACCTGAACAGATTCGCATGCTTATTGAGTTAACCTACGAGGAACGTGATAACGAGCCGGAATCATGGCTTAAACTTTTTGATGATGCCTATGGGCAGGCTCTGGCTCATCGCCAAAAAGCCCTCATGAGTAGCAATATCTGGAGTGTAGCGTTACCAGACGCCGAAGGCGTTCAGACTCGTCTTAATGAGATGCCAACATTTCCGCTGGTTCTCTGTCAAACACCCATAGATCACGAAGCAGTTTTTATAGATCAATCAAGGGTTCACCTTGGTAATGATCAGTATCGACTAACTACTGCTCAGACAATTCACAAGAATATGGTTAGAGTTCCGCGCCACTATTTTGATTGCATTGAGTTATGTCCCGCTTTTACCAATTATCTCTACGGAGAGCAAAGTATCGGAATCGTTGCTGAGAGCGGTGCAATTAAAGTGAAAGGATTAAAGGACGGAACCCTGCTTTTTTATTCTGATGAGCTTGGACTCATTATCAAAAAATCATCTTGAAAGGAGGAGATATGAATGTTGCCTTTGACCCGTGGATACCTGTAGTAACCCCTTCCGGCAAACCAGACATGGCAAGTCTGTGTGATGTGCTTGCCAAAGGTGAGCAGTTTGTCGATCTGGCGGTGCGCCCCCATGAACGGGTTGCTCTGATGCGGCTCTTTCTTTGTGTCGCCCATGCCGTGCTGAACGGTCCAAAGGATTACGATGAATGGCGCAATGTGCCGGAACAATTGCCTGAGGCGGTGCAGAAGTACCTGACAGATTGGAAAGATTCGTTTGAGTTGTTTCACAAAGAAAAGCCGTGGTTACAAGTGGCTGGACTTTCAAAAACTGTGGAAGGTGAAAATCCACAAGCTCCCACAGAGGATTGGACACCAATTTCAAAACTCAACTTTTCCTTTGCGACAGGAAATAATGCGACGCTTTTTGATCATAGCGGACTAAGTAAAAACAGGAGTATTGCCCTTAGTGAGACACTTCTCTCAATGTTAACCTTTCAATGTTTTTCACCAGGTGGGCTGATTTCCCAGGTTTATTGGAACGGTAAACAAAGCGGAAAATCATCAAAGGATGGTCCTTGTGTGCCTGCTTCCATGATTCATGCTTTTTTGCGAGGAACAGATCTTTTGAAAACGATACACCTCAATTTGCCAACCCATGAGGATATTTTGATTAGCTACGGAAAGCGGGATTTCGGAAAACCAGTGTGGGAAATGATGCCGACTTCGACGGCTGCTTCAGCCATGGTTGAAAATGCAACAGCAACGTATGTAGGGCGATTGGTGCCGATAACACGACTTATCCGTATACATCCGTCTTGTGAGCGAATGTTGTTAGGCGATGGTTTGGTATATCCGTCATTTACTGATGGATTCCCCCAAGAACCAACGGCAACTGTGGTGATCAGACAAGAAGAACGGTCGATACTTTCATATCGGCCAACAAAGGCACTTTGGCGCGAACTTTCGGCAGTCGTTGTTAAGCGGAATACAGAAGGGTCTGGCGGTCCTTTGTCCCTTCGTGCCATTCAGGATGGAAAAGGATGTGATCTGATTGTTGCTGCATTGGCACGTGATAAAGCAACGATTGTTGATGTGGTAGAATCAGTCTTTCACATCCCACCCCCACTTCGTACAAACAAAGGAACCGCAAGCTATGAATCTGAGGTCAAAATAGCTGAATCATGGGCAAATCGACTGGGGTGGGCGATTGAAGGATATAGACAAGAAATCGACGTTGGCTGGGAAGGCAGGTTGAAAGGGGCTGGACCTGGCAAATGGACATTGAAATCTAAATTGCACTCTATTGCCACCAGCCATTATTGGACCACCGTCGAAAAAAATCTACAACTCCTGATGAGCCATATTGAAGCCATCGGAACAGATGCTGCCATTCCCAATCGTGAGGTATGGAGAAAAATGCTCTTTTCTTCTGCCTGTGAGGCTTATCGCATTTCCTGCGGGCAGGAGACTCCTCGACATATGCGAGCTTTTGCCAAAGGATGGCAGAAATTGACAGTAACACGCGATAAGCCTAAAACAGATATCAATGAAACCACGGAGGTGAAAGTATGAGCCAGCTTCTCGAACGACTCCGCAAGAACAAAGATAATCGGGGGATAATGGCCAACCTCCGGTGCATACTTGTGGACAACAAAAAACACCGCGCCTGGCCTGCATTGTATCGTCTTGGGATTGCAATCAAAGACGATGATTTTGCATATATTGCCGGACTTTTCGCTACCCATCCCGAAGAGACATCCACCGGGAATTTTGGCGCCACCTGCAAAGCAATCGAACAAAAGCGGGGTGATAAACGAAGCGATGACAGCAAGTTGACATCGACCGAGCGGCGATTCCAGCATCTGCTTACCGCCGAAAAAAGCGAATTGCATGGTCGCGTTCTTCGATTGGTTCTTATAGCAAAATCACAGAGCATCCCGGTTAACTATGAAAAACTTATTTTGGATATGAAATTCTGGGGCGATCGTACCAAAACCGAATGGGCGAGTGCTTTCTGGGCACAGGGCGCAACGCTTGGCGCCGAGGAGGACAAATGAACTGGCTTGCTCGTTTAGAAATTGATGCGGAAACCGCTCGTACCGAAGGCATATTAGACAACTACGCCTGGCACAAGCAGTTATGGGAAGAGTGTTTTCCCAATGAACCAGATGCTAAACGAGACTTTCTGACGCGAATTGATCAACTTGAAGGCGCTTTTCGGATATGGGTTCTGGCAAAGAGAAAACCGGAACGACCGCACTGGTGTCCCCTTGACGGCTTTGCCCTCAACGAGATTGCCGCCTCGTTCCTCACTCACCAATACTACGCCTTTGACCTGCGGGCGAACCCTGTAAAAACAGTCGTGCAGCGAGGACCTAATGGAGAAACCTTGCTGCTACCCAATGGAAAACGAAAGCAAGGCAAGCGCGTTCCTTTGGTTAAACAGGACGAGCTGCATGCCTGGCTTATTCATAAAGGCAAAGTGAGGTGTCGGGATAAGGACACTGGACTGGATGTGCTTGGTGGGTTTCGAATTGTAGAAAATAAACCGCTCGAAATTAGTCCAATGGTGGAACATTATTTTCGCAAGAAAGAGCAATCAGGCTATCACGGAGGTGTTCAGTTTCGCGGGACTCTGGAAGTAACAGATCAGGAAAAGTTTATCGAAACCTATCAATCCGGTATCGGCGGCGCCAAAAGCTTCGGCTTCGGACTGCTTCTGCTGGCACCGATAAAAATGTAAACAAATAATCAATAAGGAGAATAACCATGAAACATTTGGAACTGCATATTATTCAATCCGTCCCCGTGGCCTGCCTCAACCGTGACGATCTCAATTCACCCAAGACAGCGATCTTTGGAGGCGTTCAGAGGGCGCGGGTATCAAGCCAGTCATGGAAGCGGGCGATTCGGGAGATGGCAAAGGAGATGGACTCCTCACTATTTAAAGGAAACCGATCCAGGCGTATGGTTTATGAACTAACAACCAAACTTGAAAGCAAAGGTATTGCGAAAGATGTTGCCGTTATTATTGCTGAGCAGGTTGCCGGTATCGTTGAAACATTAGATTCAAAGAACGATAGCGATGGCTTTAAAAAGATTAAGACGCTGATGTTTTTCTCCGATGCAGAATATGATGCGATTGCTGATGCAATTACGGATGACATTAAGAAATTCGCTGAAACAGTTGTGAGTTCTTTAAATGTTGTTGAGACTCATAAAGAAAGCTTGAAAGATATTGATAAAAATAAAGAGGGACAAGAAAAGGCAAAGAAGGAACTTGAAAGCTTGGAGAAGCAAATAGAAAAGAACAAAAAAGTTCTATTGAAAGCCTTTAATAATAAGACTATTAAAGCAGCTATAAAGTCGGCTCAATTAAAGGATGCGGCAGATATCGCTCTCTTTGGACGTATGGTTGCCAACGACCACTCTTTGACCGTCGAAGCTGCCTCCATGTTTTCTCATGCCCTTTCAACACATAAGGTTGACAATGAAATCGATTTCTTTGCTGCTGTAGATGATTTGCAATCTAAAGAAGAATCCGGCGCAGGTATGACCAGCACCTTGGAGTTTAATTCCGCAACTTACTACCGCTTTGCCGCTCTCAATCTCGACATGTTAGCGGACAAAGAACACCTTGGCGCGCTTACCATTGGAGAAAGACAGTCGGTAATACGAACATTTGTAGAAGCAACTGTCAAGGCCATTCCCGGAGCCCGCAAGAACAGCATGAACGGCAATACACTTCCGGTCTATGTGCTTGGCGTTGTGCGGGAAAAAGGACATCCGGTTCAACTGGTCAACGCCTTTGAAATTCCGGTTCGTTCATCACAGGGATATGCTGCCAAATCAGTTGATCTGCTTAAATCAGAGTATACAAAACTCGACGAAACCTGGGGAATTGAAGCGGTCTTTGAAAAAGCTATTCCAGATGTTAGCATAAAATCCTTTCTTGATGAGGTGGTGAATCATGTCATCTGATAAAAGTTTTCTGGCCCTTCGTCTGGAAGGCCCTCTCCAATCCTGGGGGTTTGACAGCCAGTACAACCGCCGCAATACCGGTTTGATGCCGACAAAAAGTGGCATAGCCGGGATGTGCTGTGCAGCACTCGGATTTCCGCGTGGAAGCGAAAAGGAACAGGATTTTTTATCTTCTTTCGGAATGGTGAGGATGACAGCTATCGCCATTCCCCGAGCTGGAGTTAAAAAAGAACTACCGGTTCGACGGCTGCAAGACTACCATACTGTTGGAGGAGGCTATGATCCTAATAATCCTGCTGAGCGTGGATGTATTACGGTGTCAGCCGGAGATGGGAAGCCAAGGCAAAAAGGCGGTCAATCCCTTGCAGTTCTGACTCACCGGCAGTATCTCACTGATGCGTCCTTTGGAGTTTTACTTGAGGGAACATCATCATTGCTTAAAAAAATTGCCGAGGCTCTTATTAATCCTGTCTGGGGTATCTGGTTAGGTCGCAAAGTCTGCATTCCATCATCCCCTGTTTTTGCCGGGCTGAAAAATAATCGGGACGATGCGCTACGCCTCCTTATTGGAGAAAAGTCGCTCAAATCTTTTACCCGACAGGAAGAAGTGAAAAACTTTGCCGAGGGACGCGACTCCCTCCCTGATACACCAGTATCGTTTGCCACAGAACACAGGTTGTTTTCACCAAGAAGAGTGCGAACATTACAAGGGATATCGCTTCTCTAATGTACAAAAGCTTTCGGCTGCGGCATGATATTGGTGAAACGGATTTAGGGGGCAAGACATGGAAAACAAACTGGTTGTTTTTAAGGGTAAAGAAATTAGGCGAACTCTTCATAATAATGAATGGTGGTTTGCTGTTGTGGATGTGATTGCTGCTTTGACAGACAGTAGTAAACCGCGAGATTATTGGTATCGCATGAAAAAAAGAGAGGTGGCATCAAGCGGAGTCCAGTTGTCGACATTTTGTCGACAACTGAAGTTGGAATCAAGTGACGGTAAGAAATACATGACGGATGTTTCCAACACCGAAGGCGTTTTTCGCATCATCCAGTCTATTCCTTCACCAAAAGCCGAACCCTTTAAACGCTGGTTGGCCAAGGTCGGTTACGAGCGGGTTCAGGAGATTGAGGATCCAGAGCTGGCAAGTAAGCGTACCAGGGCCATTTACCAGGCTAAGGGGTATTCGGAAGCATGGATAGAAAAACGGATGCGGGGTATTGCCGTTCGGGATGCATTAACGGATGAATGGCAGAAACGCGGTATTGAAAAAGACCCTGAATACGCCATCCTCACTGCGGAAATTTCCAAAGCAGCTTTCGGGCTTACGCCTTCGGAATATAAAAATCTGAAAGGACTGAGACGTGAGAACCTTCGCGATCATATGACTGATTTGGAATTGATCTTTTCTATGCTGGGTGAGGCTTCCACTACTGAGATTGCCAGGGAAAAAGATGCTCAAGGTTTTGGTGAAAATACAACAGCCGCCCGAAAAGGTGGAAAGATTGCCGGTAACGCTCGTGAAAATCTGGAAATTGAAACCGGAAAAAAAGTAGTCAGTTCAGGAAATTATCTGACCGAAACTGAAAGCAGGAAACGACTGTCGAGTAAAAAAAAGAAGTGAGTCCCAATGACTGAACACATCCTTCCGCCACTTAAACCCATACCGATAAAAGATCGTGTATCTATGATCTTTGTTTACTACGGAAGAATTGATGTTAAAGACGGGGCGTTTGTGGTGATAAATGAAGTGGACGGAGAGGATCGTGAGCGTAAGCACATACCGGTTGGATCGGTAGCCTGCATTATGTTGGAACCGGGTACCCGTATCAGCCATGCGGCGGTAAAGCTGGCCGCGGTTACCGGAACCTTGCTGATCTGGGTGGGAGAAGCCGGCGTGCGGCTATATTCCGCCGGCCAACCGGGAGGAGCACGTTCCGACAAGCTGCTTTATCAGGCAAAACTTGCACTGGATAAGGGATTACGGCTCAAAGTGGTTCGCAAAATGTTTGAAATACGGTTCGGTGAAAAGCCGCCGGATCACCGCAGTGTGGATCAACTTCGCGGCATTGAAGGCGCCAGGGTGCGGAAAATTTATGAACTGTTGGCCAAGCAATACGGTGTAACATGGAAGGGGCGTCGCTATGATCCGAAAAACTGGGATGCAGGTGATCTAATCAACAGATGCCTCAGCGCGGCCACCTCCTGCCTGTATGGTATCACGGAAGCCGCTGTCCTTGCGGCCGGGTACGCTCCGGCGGTCGGGTTTATCCACTCCGGAAAGCCGCTCTCTTTTGTATATGACATTGCGGATATCTTTAAATTTAATACCGTTGTCCCTGTGGCCTTTAAAACTGCCGCTAAACATCCTTCCCAGCCGGACAGAAAAGTGCGTATCGCCTGCAGGGATGTTTTTAGAGAAACTCGACTTTTAAAAAAGATTATTCCTTTGATAGAAGAAGTTCTTTCTGCCGGAGATATTGTTTTACCACCACCTCCAGAGGATGCACAACCTCCGGCTATTCCCGAGCCAGAGCAAATCGGAGATGAGGGGCATAGGAGCAAATAAAATGAGTATGCTGGTAGTGGTGACTGAAAATGTTCCACCGAGACTTAGAGGAAGGCTGGCCATATGGCTTTTAGAGATTCGTGCGGGTGTCTATGTCGGAAATGTATCAAAACGTATTCGGGAAATGATTTGGGAACAGATATCGGCATTGACTGAAACAGGGAATGTAGCAATGGCTTGGGCGATCAATAATGAATCGGGATTCGACTTTCAAACTTGCGGTGAAAACAGGCGGATTCCTATCGATTATGATGGATTGCGCCTGGTGTCTTTTATGCCACCAGATTTAGTAGAAGGTGGTAAAGATAATGCTCTTTGACAATTTGAATTTTCATAAGGTAATATTGAAAAATTTCGGTAAAAATTTGACCACAAAAAAAACTTCCTGATTTCAATATGTTCCAGGAAGTATGTTCCCCACAGGCGTGGGGATGAACCGCACAACAGTTTGATCTTGCCCGTAAAATGGGGAATGTTCCCCACAGGCGTGGGGATGAACCGTTAAGAATTGGGACAGATGGCAATCCTATAGAATGTTCCCCACAGGCGTGGGGATGAACCGTTGATGTTTAAGTGCTGAACCAACATTTTGTGATGTTCCCCACAGGCGTGGGGATGAACCGTACAATTCCCGGAAAAGCTTGAACCGCTTAGAATGTTCCCCACAGGCGTGGGGATGAACCGTGGAAATTATATTGATCATGGAGATATGTCTTATGTTCCCCACAGGCGTGGGGATGAACCGTCTATTTATATTCTCGTAGTTTAGCATATATAATGTTCCCCACAGGCGTGGGGATGAACCGAATATTTGCAGCATCTAACGGCTCTGCACCTTCATGTTCCCCACAGGCGTGGGGATGAACCGTTCACAACGCAAAAGATAGGCTATTGATAGGTATGTTCCCCACAGGCGTGGGGATGAACCGGATGTATTTTATATGACAACGGCATATGGCAGATGTTCCCCACAGGCGTGGGGATGAACCGTTCAACCATTATTTATCACCAGATTGTTAGATATGTTCCCCACAGGCGTGGGGATGAACCGTTCACAACGGGCCAAATACCCTATTGCAAGATATGTTCCCCACAGGCGTGGGGATGAACCGGTTATTTCAAAACGAGAAGTTGAAGCCATCGAATGTTCCCCACAGGCGTGGGGATGAACCGTTTTTCTTGATCGAATCCTTCGGCAAACAGTTATGTTCCCCACAGGCGTGGGGATGAACCGTGGGCCTGTTTCAATCGCTGTCATTGTAGCCGATGTTCCCCACAGGCGTGGGGATGAACCGCATTACAGATTATCACTAACAACTTTCAGGCAATGTTCCCCACAGGCGTGGGGATGAACCGGAGTAAACCATGCGAGTATGTGTAGATAAAACAATGTTCCCCACAGGCGTGGGGATGAACCGCTTTTCCCTGAGCGTGGTCAGCTTCAGAATGTATGTTCCCCACAGGCGTGGGGATGAACCGGATCTTGGTTTTTAGATATAAATGCAGGGGTTATGTTCCCCACAGGCGTGGGGATGAACCGCATTGGATCGGTTGAATCTGATCTTGATGCTGATGTTCCCCACAGGCGTGGGGATGAACCGTT
>JAUVHU010000067.1 GCA_030593145.1 Desulfobacteraceae bacterium | reverse complement strand
AGAAAGTCGACTTCTTCCTTTTCCCTGTTTCTTAGATAATGCAAAGAAAAATTCCCAAGCCCGAGATCATTCCAGTTCGATATAGCCCGAAGAAGTTCCACGGCAACCATGTTTTCAAATTTTGCTGCCTGGGATTCAATCCCGGCATAATCGAAGAGATACAGCTTTTTCTCTTTGGTTATGGCCCTGGATATCTTTTGGCTCCACGGAGGTATTCTGAAAACCATAAAAAAGTTCTCAAAAATCTCAATCCAGTTCCTGACACTGTCAAATGACACATGAATATCTCTGGCAAGGCCTGCCATTGACAGCGGGCTGCCGATCCTGGAAGGCAGTAGAGAAAAAAGTATCTCCATATTTTCAATGCTGCGAAGCAATATAAAATCTCGGATATCTTCGCGTAAGAGCTGTTTTCTGTATGTGTTTGACCAAATCCGGTAAAATTGATCTGTTTTGCTAAGGTATGGATCAGGAAATCCACTGAATCGACTTAACCTGTTCCAGGCAGGTTGCGTTTTATTTGGACATGCACGAATTTCAATGGGATTGGACATGAATTGCTTAAACGGGAGACTATTCCCTGCAAGCTCACCAAGGGTAAACGGCCACAGATAAAAAATAAAATATCTTCCAGCTAATGAATCCCCTCCCTTTTGATACATATCCAGCCTGCCGCTGCCGGAAACGATAAATTTATAATTGCCCTTGTCCCGGTCATATACACTTTTAAGGTAATTCTTCCAGTTTGAATATTTATGCAGCTCATCAAATATTATAAGCGGCATAGACTTGTCTTTACGATGAACCTCTTCATAAAAAAACGGGTTTTCGATCAGTTTTCGCTTTTCGTCAAGGATATCCCAGTTAAAATAAAGTGAATTGTTGAAATCTTCAGCCAGGATTTGCGTAAATGTGGTTTTGCCTGCCTGCCTCGGCCCGGCAATAAAAACCATTTGCTTATGCGCAGAAAGCATTTTCCAGATATTTTCGTATAATATCCTCTTCTTCATGTTTGACAATATAATGCCATAACCTGATATTGTCAAGACAAAATTCGGTTATAGCACAATATTGTCCTGCTCGTCCTCTCTAATCTCAAAAGTTCCATTAGGCATAAACGTGAATTTTATTACGTATTACAGAGTTGTTACCTCTGTATATTAATGCCGCCCGCCAAACAAATTCGTGCGGGGTAAATCCGCCCCTACGAGAACCAGCCAATTAGGATTGGTTTTCACCGGAGTGACGACTTTTTACGATGCCATCAAAATTGCATAATTCTTAAAAATTTGACATCAAGGCTACTGCCTGATAATATTATAATTATTTTGTACCAAACCTGAGATAAAAACGAGTATTCCGGTTCAAGTTGTCGGCCATAATATATTGATATCTACATCCTCATCTCAAGCTGAGCATTCTCATACTCATTCTCCACTGGAAACTGATTTATATCGACTGCAAACTTTGGCAAGAAGTGTTCATTCTTGAAGATCAGTTGATTATCTCAATCTTCCGGCACATGGTGATATCGGCAAGTTATATGTAAGGAATTAAATTCTCAGCTATCGAAAATTCCTTTTGCTGGGCTAAAAGCGTCTCAAAATATTAAAGTTTAAGATTACATAGAATCGGCATTATCTTGATAATATAAATGAAAAGTGGAAAAAATATATTTATGTTATAATAGTAAATTAATAAATTCTTGGTTAATCACTTGTTGTTTGGATAAATTTAGATCGAACTATTATTTTCTGCGTTTTTTTTAAAGTGTCTCATTAAAGATCGAGACGATCAAAAGACGAATCTATATAATATTAATGTTATCGAGGAGAAAAAATGATTACATCAGAAGACCTAAATTTGGATTTGAATGATTCAGGTATCGGTGTTTTTGGAACCTATGGTCCTGGCACAACACTTAAATACGATTTTGAAAATGGCGACGATGTCTCTTTAAAAAAAGGTAAAATAAATATCGAAGTGCAAAACGCAGAAAAACAGCCTGATGGTGCCATAAAAGGTGTTGTTAAATTTGTCGTACCCTATAACGCTTTAGAAGCTGATGGCGTTGTTGAAGGCACGGAAATTATATTTTCTTATAAAAACATCTTTTCATGCAGCAAAAAATGATTGGTCGAAATTTTCGATAACCCGGCGTTTCACATTGACCGGGAACCCGGGGCGGCTTTTTTCCAATCGCCCACCAGCTTTCAACGTTTTTTATAGGGAAGTCTGCATTTGGCTCCCGGCAAGTGAACTTTATTCGTTAGGCAACCATATGGTTTTGGATAATGGATGTTGAATTAATAAAAATTGTTTCAGAAGATCTTGATTATCTCGCAGTTGAATGGACCCAGGATATTGATGATGCATCTTTGCGAAGAACCAGCCCCATATTAAGATCCTTGCTGATTGAAAATCAATTGATGAAGGTAGCCAGTATGCTTGGTGAGACAATTAGCATAATGGCACCTTGTATTTCGAAATATGACGATTTGTTAAATGATCCATCAATTGTTTTCTATCAGTCAGGTGGTGCTAAATATAAAGGAATGGAAATTCAATTCTTAAAGCAACTGAACCGGGCTTTGGGACCAGAAGAAATAAAAGCCAATTATGAAAGAGAGAAGCTCTCAATTGGGAAAAACTATCCAGTAAAGCTATCATTGTTCATGAAGCAAATTAGTTTTATAATAAACGGGGTTAAAGTTAATCGGGAGGAAGTGGTTAAATACATAGCAAATAAAAGAGGTGGCGCTCATTTTGACAGTTCAAGGAAAATTGAGAGCGCTGGTTCAAAGGGCGAATTAGAGAAAAAGTATACTTTACTTGATAATATTCATAAAAGCACCTCTGTTGCTGACAAAAATGCTGTTTACTACGAATTGCTTAGCATTGGGCAAAGGTTGATTGCAAGCCAAGATGTTGAACGGATAAGACAAATTATTAAGAACGCAAGATGATTGCTTGCCTAACATCTGCTTTGAGAGCGACGTGGGTTACGCTGGCGCTTCACCCACGCCCCTCAAGCAGGGCGTTCGATGTTTTAAAAATGAAAAGATTTAAACCGAAAGACGCAAATAAACATTATGAATCATTGCAAATGTATGCCGACACTCGGACAAAAGAAATAAGTGAGATGTTGGGTCCATTTGTCAAGATAACAGATAGATACGGACGACTTATTTCAAGAGTTACTCTTATTTTAGGCGACATCAAACCCGAAAACACCCAAGATAAGGTTTTGAGAGATTTGCTGGCAGATATTTTCGACTGCCTTTATGAATCTCGTTTCTTAATAATGGCATCCAAGTTAAATGTTGCTTTTCCTGTCGCAAGAAGGACGTATGAATCGTTATCGCTAATGAGTTTGTGTGCAATTGATAAATCATGGGCTGAAAAATGGCAAAAAGGGCAAAAAATTGGAAATGCTATTATTCGGAAAGAACTTGGTAAACACCCTATGGGAGAGCAAGAAGAAGAACTGAAAAAATTATACAACTTTTTTTGTTTAGCTACCCACCCAAATCGTGACCTAATAGCGTATCGCTTTTTAGGTGAGGGGAACCAATATGTACTTGGTGTGATTGGCCAACCCAATTTATTGATGGTTTGCGACTATTGCATAAAGATACTGGAAATGTGGTACTGGTTCGAAGCTATGGTTTCTTATCTCTATCGCAAGAAAATTGTAGAAATTGATAAAGCTTATTTTGATTCTTGCATGCAAACAGCAAAGGAAGCACAAAATGTAAAACAATGGTTAGTTGAGAACTTTAATAATTTATTGAAAGAAGAGAAGGAATTTTGGTCTCAGAATCCAGTGAAGGGGTGACCATCGAACCTGTCTGGTGAACTTTTCGTTATGTCTTAATAAAATATGGAGGATTAACGATGTCTGATAAACCAAGTCTTCATAAATTTAAGGATATGTTAGAAGAACTATTTGGGCAGTCGTTAACGCCAGATGCAGAATTAGCGGCTAATGATTTTTGGGATAGCTGGGAAGGTTTAATTGACGGATTTAAAAATGGATCGATTCAAATGAATGTAGATATGTTATTCCTCAGCAAAAACTTTCCTGAATATGGGCAGTATAAGGTATGGAAGGGATTCGGCACTATTGCTATGTTGGCAGGATTAATTCTTTTATTCATTTCGTGGAAGATTGCCATAGCAGTGATTGTTATAGGCTTAGGGCTCAATTTCTATAGCAACACAGCAAAGACGTCAAGTGGTCAGAAATTTACAGAAGAAATAAAACAAGAACTTAATAGTAATTCATCAATGGGTATGGCTAAAATATGCTCTTATTATATTGCTGGCACTATTCAGCTTGCATTACAGGATGGATACGCACATTGGCCAGCTTATCCTTCAAGTGTATTTGGAGGCGAGGCAAAATTTATTAAAGCTTAATATTAAAAAAAATAACCATGCATTGCTCTGGATGCCAGCTAGCGGTGCTGATTTTGGCTTTTGTTAGCTTATGGTTTGCTAATCGTCTTTTGAGCATTTCAGAGTAATACATGACAGGCATCAGAGAATTCAACGTTATAAATTAAAAGCATAACAAATGGAGCTATGGCAGATCCTTCTTGGGGTTTTAACGGCAGCTTTTCTGATTTTTCTGAAGAATGCGCATTCAAAAGCTCATTTAAGTAGTATTTTGCCATCTTTGAGGTGGCTCATGGTTTTAACTGCTTTGAGCGGTTCACATATTCAAGCTACCGGCTCTGTCGATAGTCTATAACTGTTTCTATTTGTTTAGGTTTGTTTAAAAAAATTTTGAAAGTATGAGACAGCATCAGTAACTTTGATTTGATTTTTGTCGTAAGGTCGTTTGAGAGCAGCCACAATTTGTGTAGCCCTTTTGGGGTTCAAGCGTTTGGCATAATAGAGAAGGGATTTCGATATATTATCATCTGAGAATTTAGCTTCGACCAACTCTTCCAATTCACCATCTTTTACAATGGCAAAATCGACTTCACGTCCCTCCTTATCACGGATATATCGCAACTCATAGCGATAACCGTCCCTGTCTTCAAGAAAGTGCAATCGCTTAAGCAGAGACGTTGCTACAAGATTTTCAAAACGAGCTCCCTCATCCCCAAGGATATCGCCGTTATCAAAGAAATATACTTTGGGAGGCTTTAACACCGCCCGTGGCAAAGACTTTGTGTATGGGCGAACACTGAAAACAAGATACATCCTCTCTAAAACTTCCAGCCATAATTTGGCTGTTTTCGGAGAAATCTGTAAGTCATTTGCAATGTTTGATAACGTAATTAATCCCCCTACCCGATGACGCAATAAATCCAGACACATGCCAAGCAGTTGAATGTTGCGTATAGATTCCAGATCCCGAATATCTTCCCGAAGAACTCTATCAAAACGCTCTCTCCGCCATCGCCGCGCCGAACGTTCATCTCCATCAAGAAACGGCTCGGGAAAACCTCCAACAGTCATGAGACGATGAAAAGCTTCTTTTGAAGAAATACCTTTGGGGATTTCGTCAAGAGTAAAGGGATGCAGTCGCCAATAATGATAACGTCCCATTAATGAGTCTCCGCCACGACGATAAACATCAAGACGGGCAGAACCAGTAACAAGGAATGAGTGCGTTTCATGCGATACATCATAAATTCCCTTAATCCATCTTTTCCACCTGGGAAATTTATGCAATTCATCAAATACAAGCAATGTATTGTCCGCACTCCATCTTTTCTGTAGAATATCCTGCCGATCCTCATCGAAATCCCAGTTGAGATAACGCCCAGCAGGAAAGGCCGCTGAAAGAACGGCTTTGGCCAGTGTGGTCTTGCCGACCTGGCGTGGACCTCCAACAAAAACCATTTTTTTTTTCAAATCTTCAAGAACAAACGGGGTAATATATCGCATAGGCCTATTTTAACCTGTAGTCCAAAATAGTCAAGGCTATTTTGTAGTATGATAAAAATTAGCCCTTTTCAGGCGCAAATTTGCACGGCTTTTCGGTTATAAAGAGATACGATCCGAAGCTGGGAATGAATAGAGGAGCGCCGTTACTTTTTTTACAGTTCTCGCAAAAACGGGGAAACACCCATGTATATGCCGAACAGGATCATAAAAATTCCGCAGCATACAAGAATTCCATAATATATCTTTTTGTTTAAATACCGCAGGCCGGAAAAGGACAAAATTGAAACAAACAGGTACCATGCAAGATCGCCTGCTTCATGTCCTATAAAAAATGCCAAAAGACTTGGCCATTCCTTAAAAGAAATACCAAACTGTATCATAAATGCAAATCCTATGGTGGCCCACCAGACCCACCAGTAGGGATTGGACATGGAAACTACTATTCCGCCGACTATCGGATTATCAAGGCCTTTGTTTGTTTTTGGAGAGGAGTGCGCTTCCTTTCGCAGTTCATGGTTTGGTTTGTCAGATGAGTCTAAAAAATGTGTCGGAATATTGCCTTTATGTACATTTCGGATTATGGATAAGCCGAAACAGATAAGCAAAGCTCCGCCTGCAATCCCTATGGTTCTCAAAACGATAATATTTTGCAGGACAAAGGAAAAGCCAAAAAGCAAAAGTATAATGATTATCATTTCAAGTATGGCGTGACCGATTATGATCCATAGGCCCATCAAGTAGCCGCGTTTGCCGGATTGTACCGACTTAATAATCGTATATGTAAGCAACGGACCCGGGGCCATAGCGCCGGTCAATGCCACCAGAAAGGAAAAGGAGAAAACTACCCATAATGAAGAAATACTATTTGTAATTTCAGTTAACATATTATAATTTAAAGATTATATTACTTTTTCGTATGGTTTTTTCTACATATATAAATCTAATTTAAAAAAACAGGCATAAAGTTATAAGGTCGATGAAGAGAAGGAGATAGCTTCATGAATAAAACAAACAAAACATCAACCGACATGCCCGAAGACCTGAGAAAATGCATCGCATTTCATGGCCATCAATGCCCTGGGCTTGTTTACGGTTATCTGATCGGTAAACAAGCTATAAACATTCTTGATCTCAAGCGGTCAAAAGATGAAGAGATAGTAGCTGTCTGCGAAAACGATTCATGCGCTGTTGATTCTCTGCAGGTGCTTCTCGGAACGACAGCAGGCAAAGGCAACCTTATCATTAATAATTATGGTAAAAATGCCTATACAATATTTAACAGGTCAAGAAAACGGGCTTATCGCTTTTCACGAAAACAACATTACATATACAAGGGTAAAGATAAAGAGGAGTTTGCCAGACTGGATACTGCTATTTCTGCGGGCTCTGAAACAACGAGAGAAAGATGGCGTCATAAATATTTAAAGGCTGAAGATCTCCTTTCAAGACCATTTGACGAAATTTTCTCAACGAGCGAAGTGGAATTTTCAATGCCGCCCTATGCTCCGCTGGCACGTTCCGAAGCCTGCAACAAATGCGGAGAAATGACTATGTCAACAAAAATGGTTTCCACAGACGACGGAAAATACATCTGCATTCCCTGTTCAAGAAAGTAAATTCACTTAAAATGTGTCAAAATGAGTAAACTCGTTTATCTCCCTGCGTTTTGGCGCTGATGGTGTTTTAGCAGGATACCCCATCGGTATAAGAACAACCAGTTCAAAACCTTCAGGCACCTTTAATATCTCACCGGCCCTGTCATGGTCAAACAAGCCGACTATCACTGTCCCAAGCCCAAGATGATGGGCCATAAGACAAAGATTCTGTGCGGCAAGCCCAAGGTCAAACATAAACCAGTCTCCAAATTTTGTCGAAACTTTGTCCTTGTAAGATCCTGACTTGCCCAGCCTGCCGCAAACGGCAAGAACCACCGGTGCGGTTACAATGGACTTTGCGGCAGGGTTTCCTTTGGAAATCGTAGTCTGGAGCCTTTCTTTAATTATCTTGTCTTTTACAACAACAACTTCCCAGCATTGGGTGTTGACCCATGACGGCGTCCATTTGACGGCATCAAGAACCCTGTTTACAAGCTCTTCGGAAATATCTTTTTCTTCATACTTGCGAATGCTTCTTCTTTCCTTTATGACCTCCATCAGATCTGTCATTATAACCCTTCCATTCTTTGGGTTCGCACAAAAATAAGTTGGCAATTTTAAGTGTTGAGGCGCCAGTCTGGCAAGGCGCGAAAGTGCAGGAATATCAAGCATATTCCGAGCTCTCGTAACGCAGTCAGGCTGGATGCATCGGCGCTTAAAATGTAAAGTTATTTTTGTGCGAGCCCTTATTCCAAATGCTGTATTATTTTAGTTCCACCGGGTTTATAGTAATAATATTCTATCACTTTGTGGCTTTTATTCACCTTTGCGGTCAATGAAAAGGGCGGCTCATTATTTTTTAATAATTTCCGGACAAAGTCTATAGTGCTGTAAAACCTTAAATCACCAAATGTAATTAATTGGCTTTGACCCGTGTTTTCGGTTTTTATTACAGGATAGCTTGCAAACCAGGCGTATGTATTAAAAATAGATGCGCATTCCCCAAACTTTTTAAACATGTACGGTTCGGCTTTATCAAATTTAATAAAACTTTTTGTGCCACAGGTATTGAAAATGTTAAAACCTGCTATTTTATAGGTCTTCCTGTCTTCAACAATAACCCTCCAGAACAAAGGTGTAAAGAGTTCCGGTGAAATATGCACTTTCTCAAATGGAATGCTGTTTCTCTGAAGTTCGCTTTCAACACGATATAAAACCGTATGTCTTATGCTAAGACATACAACAGGATATATAAGGATCCAGGCAAGTCCTATTGCTGCAATCCGCTTTTGATGGTTTTTGCTCCGAAATGAAAGAAAACAGATACCTGCTATTGAAAATGTGTAAAACAGATCCACGATATAAACTGCGTCTAAGGAGTATCTGGTATTATTAAAAGGATAAAATATCTGGGTGCCGTATGATGTTGCAAGATCGAGATATATATGAATCAGGAACATGGAAAAGGATATAATTAATCCTTTGATGATTGGAAAAGATTTTATAAAGAGCCTGAACACGGCAACCAGCAGGATCGAAAGAATAAGGCCGCCTGCAAAGGAATGGGTTATCCCCCGATGATGGATCAGATACAATTCCGGTCCGAGAAATGTGATTAGATTGTCTATATCAGGCAGCCATGCCGCAATAATACAAAATAATATTATAAAGCGCCGGCTAAAGGGCTTGCTTACAAACTGCGCGCCCAAAATGCCTGATGTTATATGTGTTACAGGGTCCATAACCCCAAATTATTATTATGATCCGCTTTCAATGGACAAGACCTTTGCAAACGTACTTTTTTGCAAAGGTCTCTGGACAATAAAAAAGGGCGTCACCGAATGGTGATGCCCTTTTTTTGAAATGTATTTTTTATCATGAACAGCAGGAACCGGTAGTAGTGCAACTTGAACAGCCTGCTCCTAAATCCATTCCTGATGTAAGATTAAAACCAAATTGATTAAAATCTACTTTAATCGGCTTTGATTTTTCCATAAATTCTTTATCAACAATATATTTAAATCCGTCAACCTCATATAGATTATCGGTATCTTTTAACTCATCCAGAGTCATTGCAAGGGAAGGGCCGCCTCATCCCCCCGAATTTAAGAAAATCCTAACCGGCGCAATTTCTCTGCCTTTAAAATATTCAGCAATTTGTATTGTTGCTGCGCTTGTAACCTCAACCATAATTTCCTCCTTAATACCATGAATTTATTAATAACCTTAAAATTAATTTAGTCACGCTATTTATGTTTGTCAATGGAGAAATGGGCAAAATAAAAAAATGGATGAATTTAACCTAAGTTGATGGTCTCGTAAAAAGTCGTCAAAATTAGAGCTTCTTAGAAAACGTCAATGCTCTCTTTTGGGCAGTTAAGCCAGACTTTTTCTCCTAAGTTCAGATGAAGGCTCTTAAACACCTCTTTGGAAATCAAAACGCTTATAGGTATTCCTACATCCACCAATGCCCGTACTTTGCTCTGCTCGTCAGTGAGCTGTATAAGGGTTCCTTTGAAGCAGTTATACATAGAGGAACTGCTTCCATTTTGGTTTAGCTTCACCACATTTGGGTCAATCGATATTCGAATCAAGCCCGACTTTTGAGAAGATACACGCAACTTCAGACCGCTGTGTAATACACAGTATTTATATCCTTTAGAATCGACTTCGATGTGGCCGCTAAAGATATTTTCGTAAATAGATTGAGCAACCTTTCCTTCAAATAGAAAAACAGTCTCATCTGCCAGCCTTGAGGCTTGAATCATGTTGTGAGTCGTAAAAATCACCGAAATGCTTTTTTCCAGGTTAATCTTCTGGATTATACGCTCAATATTGATTTGATTTTCCACATCGACACTGGCTGTGGGTTCATCCATAAGAATAACTTCCGGAAAACAGGCAAGAGCCTGCGCAATCGCAACCCGATGGGTTTCGCCACCTGAGAGCTTATGAGCGCTTGCTTGTTCGAATATTTCCATACCCACAAGTTCCAGGAGTTCTTTAATGATTTTTTTCCGTTTTGCCTTGTGTATTTTTCGTATTTTCAGTGGATATTCAACATTCTCAAAGACAGTTGTTGTAAACAGGATAGGGTGTTGCTGTATGAGGACAACCTTACGGCGCAGGTCTATCAGTTTGCCGTTGGTGTAATCTATCAATTCTTTTTCAAACCGGATGTCACCTGCACTGGGCCTGGTGAGAAAGGCCATGATCTCCAAAAGGGTAGTTTTCCCTGCTCCGTTGGGACCCAAAAGTCCAATAACTTTGTTTTTTTCAAACCTCAGCCTTTCCAGATCCAAAACTGTTCTTTGGCCATAGGTTTTCTTTAAGTTTTTCAATTCATATAGCACGGACTACACCCTTGCTTTCCCTTGAAAGTAATTAAAAAAAACATTCATCCCAAAACTCAGTATAAGGAGCACGATTCCAAGCGCGACACTCAAGGCAAACTCTCCCTTGTCATATTCCAGGGCCATTGCTGTGGTTATGGTTCGTGTGAAACCCTTGGCATTTCCGCCAAGCATCATGCTGATTCCCACTTCAGCAATAACCCTCCCGAAAGCAACTATAATCGAAGCTACGATTCCAAAGCGGGCTTCTCGAACAATTACCAAGGCTGTCTGAAAAACATTGGCTCCAAGAGTCAAGGCCGTTTTGCGGTACCGATCATCAATTCGGTTGATGGCAGCAATCGTAAAAATGGTGATAATAGGAATAATAAGAATCACCTGCCCGATAATAATCGCCTTCTGAGTATAAAGGAGATCAAATGCTCCGAAAATTCCTTTCCTGGAGATAAAGGCATAAACCAATAAACCAATTACCACTGTTGGCATGGCCAGCAAAGTGTTAAGTACGGTAATAACCAGACGTTTCCCCCGAAAAGTTCCGAACGCTATTAAAAATCCGGCTGGAACCCCAACAACGCTCGCGATAATCGTTGACGTAGCGCTGACTTTCAAAGAAACTTGAACAATCATCAGCAGTTCCGGGTTCATCGACCAGATGAGCAGCAACGCTGACAGAAAACTATCAATAAGTAGATCCATAAGAGCATTTACCAATCTTTGATGGCCTCGTAAAAAGTCTTTTGTGAACGGCTTTGAGAATTTTGGGGAAAAAGCAATTGTGATGTTCATCGTTAAGAAATGCAAGCTGTTTGAGGGCGTTAGCCCGAGTTCTTGCATTTTAGATGAATGTTTCAATTGCGCCCAAAATGATCATGAAGTGAACAAAATCGACTTTTTATGAGTGCATCATCTTTAATACACGCAGATTTTAGAAATTACTATTTTGCATCAGGGACTGCGTCCGGAAAGAAGGCCTGTTGTCCCTGAATCTTATACCTGGCTATTATGCCCTGGATTTTTGGCGACACCAGCCATTTAGCAAGCTGATCAGCCAGCTTGAACTTAACATGGGAATATTTCTTGGGATTGATCGGAATAATTCCATAAGGATTATAAAGTTCGGGATCACCTTCACAGAGGATCTCAAGGTCAAGGCCTTGTTTCCGACCATATTTATATTTCAAGTAAGTCCCACGGTCAACGAGTGTGTATGCCTGCTTTTCCTCAGCGTATGTCAGGGTTTTACCCATGCCCTGTCCTATTGAAAGATAGCATCGTCCAAGTCCTTTGGGGTGCTGAAAGGAGACAATTTGTTTCTTTCCCTTTTTTACAATTTCGGTGGTTTCTGTTTTAAGAGATAATCCGGTAGTTTTCCATAGCGCCTGTTCTTTGGTATGTGTGCCGCTGTCATCCCCACGGGACACAAAGCGGGCTTTTATATTCGCAACTGCCTTCAGCGCCATATCCGCTTTGACCATACCTTTAATTTTTGCTTGATCTGCAACAGGGCCGACAATTACAAAGTCGTTATGCATTACCCCCAATCGATATGCACCGTAGCCATCTTGTACAAACTTCTCCTCTCTATTCTTTGCATGCACAAAGATGATATCTACATTTCCGTCCATTCCGTCTCTTATTGCAGCTCCTGTACCCTTTGCAATGACCTTAACTTGAATGCCTGTATCTTTCTCTAATTGAGGCAATAGTACATCCAATAGGCCGGAATTCTGTGTGCTGGTTGTTGTTGACATCTTTAGTATTTTATCAGCCCCCATGGTTGTTCCTGGAACTATACACATCATGAAAACCACAGTTAAAATCCACATTATACTTTTTTTCATCGCATTTTTCTCCTTTTAAACTTAATTTGAGTGATTTGTTGCGAAGATATGTGCCGAGAACTTATGCGCAAGAAATCGGTGCAAATCAAGTAAAAAAACGCTTAATTTAAGTTGAAGTTTCTTGCGGAAATATAACCTTGCCGCTTGTATGAACATCATAACCATCGAGACTTTTTGCGAGGTCAAAAAAAGCCTGCTCATGCAGAAGGCCCATGAAAAGCTGCACCCCTTTATCGAAAAACCTCTCTTTTGTAATGAGAAGATCGTAACGCTCCCAGCGAACAGGAATAAAATCAAGGCCAAGGAGAGAGGCTACCGGCTTAATGCCTGGGCCGGCATCGGCTCGGCCGGATAGTATTTCAAGGCCAACATCCATATGCCGGTGAAGTTCATTATTGTATCCTTTGATTTTTTCGCCGTTAATTCCTGCCTCTTTGAGCTTGTGATCAAATAAAAGGCGTGTGCCGGTTCCAAGAGGACGATTTACTATTCTTATCCCCGGCCGGGCAATATCAGAGAACAGTTTGATTTTTTTTGGATTTCCTTTTTGCACCAGTATGCCCTGTTCACGTTTGCAAAAATTAACAACAGCAGGCATTTTATCCAGCTCTTTGGTTGCAAAATCAAAATTGTATTCCGTTTCATTATCCTGAAGCAAATGGCTTGAGGCTATATGGCACAAATTCCGGCGCAGTGCCCTCAATCCTCCCATGCTTCCCAGGTTTCCAAATACTGCGACATTACCTGGGAAGAGGGTATTAAAAAGGGAAATAGTCTTGTCCAGGAGAAGATCGTTGCTTCCGGTTATTATTAGTAGTCCATGGTAGGGTGGAAGCTGGCCTGTTGGCTCCGGATAATTTATTGTATTTGTTTCAATCCATTGCTCCACCAGTTGCCGCGGGAAAAGCCATTTGCCTGTAATTTTTGTTGCCGGCAGTCCCTTGTCCGCAACCAGCGTATATACCATCTTCTCGTTAACATTCAGAAATTGCGCAACCTCTTTTGTTGAGAGTAATTTGCTCATAATTGGTATCCTTATTTCTGGATGGACGCTTTTTAAAACAGTTACAAGGTTTTGAAACTGCCTCGACAACTTAAACTGTTAAATTTGTATTTTATAGGTTATTATATGT
>JAUVHU010000069.1 GCA_030593145.1 Desulfobacteraceae bacterium | reverse complement strand
CCTTTGTTTGAAGATGAAAATGTGTTAATAGCTTCTGATATTTTTTCAGAAGATCCAAGGACGAAAAGCACATCGTTGGATTGAAGGACCATGTCTGCACCCGGGTTGGCCAATATCTGTGAGTCCCGTCGTATTGCCACTGCAGAAATCCCATAACGCCTTCTTAACTCGATCTGGGCAAGGGTTTTCCCAATCAGCGGTGATCCTTGCGAGATCCGAAACGTACTGATATCGACATCATGAAGCTGTCGTTTCAAATCAGAAAAAGATGCCGACACCTTGGAAAGGCTTCGAAACATCTCGTAACCATCTGCTCGCACCTCAGCGACCAGCCTTTCGATTTCATCTCTGGGCATAAGATACTTAGCCAGAACCCGGGTAAATATCTCCACTGATGTCTCAAATTCTTCCGGAATGACTTCGTTAGCTCCTAATTCATACAGAGGCCTCATCTCTTGAATATAAGGGGTTCGTACGATTAAATGTACTTTTGCGTTAAGTCTGCGAATGATTTCGGTAATTCTACGGGTTGCTGTGAGATCATTAATTGCAACTACAATAATTCTCGCGTTTTCTATGCTTGCTTGCTGAAGTACGATTTCCTGGGTTGAATCGCCATAATAAATTGGTTCACCCCGTGCTTGCTCGCTCCTCACTGTTTCAGGATTCATTTCAATGATTGCATAGGGAATACCCGCCAGCCTCGCGGCTCGTGCTACATTTCTACCATTGACTCCGAAGCCGATTATAATAAGATGATCTTTTTTTACCTTAACCTTTATTTCCGGAACAGGATAAAAGCCCGATATTAATCTTTTGGGCAGAGGCAACAGCAGGATAATATCAGCTATGCGTGGCGACAGGGTTATAATGAATGGTGTCGCTGCCATGCTAAGCACAGAGAAAGCTAGAAATATCTGATAAGTATTTCCGGCAAGCAAACCATGTTCAAGACCGGTCTTAGATAGAATGAAAGAAAATTCACCAACCTGACTGAGCGCAAGGCCAACCAGAATTGAAGTGCGAAAAGGGAATCCTAACAAAACAGTTGTAAAGCCGACAATGATGGATTTTAAAACCAAAATTCCTAAAGCGATCAGTACAATAGTTACCGGATGCCGGAAAAGGAAGCCGATATCCAGCAGCATGCCGATGGAAACGAAAAAGAAGCTTGTAAAGACATCACGAAAGGGCAAGATACTTCCGAGCGCCTGATGGCTGTATTTAGATTCGGAAATAATCAAACCCGCTAAAAAAGCGCCAAGGGCAAGGGAAAGGCCGGCGCTGGAAGTTATCCACGCAACAGCGAGGCAAATCACAACTACACTCAACAAAAAAAGTTCCTGGCTTCGAGTCCTGGCAATTTGATATAATATTTTTGGTACAATCCATTTTGCGCTGACAATCACCAACCCGATAATTCCGATTCCTTTAGCAATAAGAACGAGAACGGATTCGCTCGCATCTCCTGTTGTTCCTGCCAGTAAAGGCGTAATCAATATCATTGGAACAATAATAATGTCCTGAAAAATCAAGATGCCAAGAGATGTACGTCCATGCGGGCTGTCAACTTCAGCTCTTTCCTGGATTAGTTTGAGAACAATGGCCGTGCTGGAAAGTGATATAAGAAATCCTATAAAGATCGAGTCGCCAACAGGTTGGCCCAGTTGCCTTGCTATAACAAAAGTCACCAGAAATGTCAGCAACACCTGAATCGAGCCCCCCGCGAGGACTGATTTTTTGATTTGCAGCAGCTTTTCGAGTGAGAGTTCGATTCCGATAGTAAAAAGCAATAACACAACACCGACTTCAGCTAAAAGTTCAACTTCATGAACTGCCTTTATAAGTCCAAGTCCGTAAGGCCCGGCCAATATACCGGCAAGCAGGAATCCCACAATTGCCGGCACGTGAAGTCGATGGCATATAAAGAGGATAACGATGGACAACCCAAATATAATAACTATGTCATTTAGCAGCAGTATTTCCATATTCTGTTTTTCTTCTGATTTTAAAGAGTGATTTAGTAACTCCTGTACTACTCGTCATTTATCTGATCTTTTTTTTCTTTTTTCTTGAATAAAAGACAGTCTTCGCCCAAAGTGCTGTTTTGAACTACTATTGATGGGAAATGCAGGCTTTTAAAATTCATTGCCCGACAACCATGGGGAAATTTTTTATCCCATGTAACGTAATAATATTTACATTTATGGCAGTCAATCATCGGCTAACTCGCTGTGTTCCCCGATTTAGGTGACAAGTCAACAATCACTTCCTGATACTTGCGCACAGAATTAATCAGGTAAATATGAGAACTCCTCGCGAGGTCTTCTCTTCTGATTATCTTTTCCCTGACTTTATCCTGTTCTATTAAATCGGCTCGGAAAGTGCCGGCAAGCAAGCCACACCGGACAGGCGGGGTATACAGTTCTCCGTCCAGCTCAACTACAATATTGGCGATACAAGACTCTGTTACCTCACCTTTTTCATTCCACAAGATTATATCATCATATCCAGGGCATGCCGTCAATGCCTGATCATACACAAGCCGGTTGGTTGTTTTGTGATACAGGAAAGGATTGGAAGAATCGACCGGTGACTGTGCAAGACATACGCACCGGATATGTTTAGTAATAGAATGCGGTAGCGCTTCGGATTCACAAGTGATACATCCGTTTTTTGCCACTAACAAACGAACCTTATGTGCGGTAAGTGGGAAAGTACGCGTCAAAGAAAAGAGTTTATCGCGTATCGCATCAATATCAGCGGAAAAAGAAAAATAGACGGCAGAGTCCTTGAGGCGTGCCAGATGGTGTTGAAGCAGATAATATCCGTTTTCAGGTGTCCACAGGATCGTTTCCAGAAGCGAGAAATCGGGCGGCCTTTCAGCGAGTATCTTTGCCTTTGTTTGAGATTCCTCAAATTCAGCCATCTCCGCGGAATCCCAAACAATGCCGCCGCCAACGCCGTATTCAGCTTGTCCTTTGATTTTGTCGATAAGTACTGTCCGAATGGCAACATTGAACTGCATTTTGCGATTAGGACTTACTACCCCAATGCTGCCTGTGTATATTTGACGCGGATCTGTTTCGAGTTCTGCTATAATCTGCATTGTGCGGGCCTTCGGAGCTCCAGTGATGGAAGCGGGAGGGAAAAGAGCTTTTAATATTTCGGACAAGCCGGCTTTTGTTTCCGCCACAACCGTCGAGGTCATTTGCCACAGGGTTGGATATTTTTCTATAGCAAACATTTCGTCCGTCTGTACGCTCCCAGTGCGCGCGATCCGCCCCATATCATTTCGAACCATATCAACTATCATGACGTTTTCCGCCCTGTTTTTTTCTGAACTATGGAGCCATTCGGCCTGCTTGATGTCGTCGCGCAAAGTCAGCCCCCTCGTGGCAGTTCCTTTCATAGGACGAGAACTCAGCTTATTGCCATCGAGATCAAAAAACAGTTCGGGTGAAGCAGAACAGACAGACCATTCTTCTGTATTCAGAAAGGCTCCATACAGGGTGTTTTGTGCTTTCACTAATTTAATAAAATATGCCCATGGATCACCGATAAAGGGTGACCTCAGGCGATAGGTAAAATTGACTTGATATGTATTGCCTTCTTCAATATTCTTTTTAACTTTACCGATAGCGTTTCTGTAAGCGTCTCGAGTCAACGAAGCTTTCCATCTCAGTGATTGGGTCAGTGATTGGTCAGGACAATCTTTTATCGCTGTTGGGAGCTGGATCTGTTCCGGTTGACTGTAGATTCCGAACCATAGAAAAGGAAATGAACCTTTCCTGTTTACCACAAGCGCCGGGTCAAAAGCCGGTGCCGCCTCATAAGCGATGAAGCCTGCCGCATAGAGACCATGTTTGTTAACAGTTTCTTCAATCAGGTTTATTGCCGGAATAACTTCTTCAATTCTATGTGCCGAAATAATCTGCCGGGGGCTGCGGAAATGCAGCCAACACTGCTGATCGGCATCGTGAATCACAACACTATTAATCATATTATCAGTATTTATCATGTGCTTGAGCTTTTTATTTTACCTTTAAAAACTTGATTCTCAGGGTCAGGTTAGAGTTTTCTGGCTCTGCCTGAAGAAACGCTGCAAGAGTTTGAAGTGAACTAAAGTTTGAAGTGCCTAAAGTTAAGGAATTTTGTCAATAATATAAAACCAGCGGAGCGAAGCGACTCCATAACTTTAGGCACTTTAGCTCACTTTAGGCACTTTTAACTTGTACGTTTTTAAGTAAAACAGCTTCTTTCAGGGACAAACCAAAATCTATCCGGATCTTTAATTACTCTAACAGCTCCATATGGTCTTTTATCATGCGTCGAATAGCAACATTATTTCTTCCAAGCTTTTCGTTGAGCCAATTACAGTCACCCAATCGCCGATTTCGAGTTGGGTATAACCGTGTGAGGTCAATATGCGGTTATTACGGCGAACAGAAAGAATAAGCGTATCTATAGGCAACCGCAGTTCACCTAAAGGTACGCCGTGCAGGTAAAGGTTTCGCACTTCCAGATCAACTATATCCTGATTCTTTTCCATGCCCAGCAATAGCGATGTGCCGGACGGCGAACGCACAAAATTATCAAGCAGGCTGACAAGCGCGCTACCGGGTTCAACAATCAAAGCGCCTATTTTATGAAAGCGATCGAAATTGGCCCGATCATTTAAACGAACAACCAGATTTTTTGTTCCAAAATGTTCATAAGCTATCTCACAAATGCGATAATTTTCTTCATCCGAAAGTAATGAGACAATGGCGCCGGCTTTTTTTGCGTCAAGTCGGTCAAATGCATTTCGTGTTAAGCCGGCAATGGGATAGATATCGATATCAGAGTTTGCTACCTTTTCCATCGAATCGGATTCTATAGCTGCTATTTTCGTCTGCCAATTGTGTGAGCATAACTTGCGCGCCAGCGCAATGGATTGTCTTTCCAGGCCAAAGATGATTACATTGCGCGTTCTGTCAAATTCCGTTGTCTTTAAGCGAAGGTGTGCCTCTCCCGCCATATTAATTGCCCATTTGAAAAAGACGGGGCCGGTGATCTGGTTCAGTACAATTACCGAAATGATCACTGTGGCAAATTCAGGTCCCCATTCCGGGAACTCCGAAGCTACCTGTTTCGCCAAACCCAGCCCAATGCCTGCCTGGGTCAAATAAGCCATCCAGCTAATCCTGTTGTGTTTCATCGGCTCACCGGACAGCATACCGCCGATAGAAGAACCAATAAAGATTCCCACTATTCGTACAAAGAACAGGGCAAGGGCAATGGGCCAGGTCACGGCTAAAATGTCAAGCGCCAGGGAAGCTCCGGTCAGAGTGAAAAAGAGGATGTAAACCGCAGGCCCGATATCGTATAGAATTTTCCTGAATTGATGGCGATGCTTGCTGTAATTTGTCACCAGAAAGCTTCCAATCATGCAGATGAGCAAAGGTTCTAAAAGTATTTCAAAGGGCAATTGGGTCTGGCTGATACTGCGGATCTCTTCAGATAAGAGAAAAACCCCATAGCCTGCCAGTAAAATTATTCCAGTTTTAACAATGCTGTTGATATGCCGGGACAGGACAAGCTTCAATATTTTGCCAAGAGCGTAACCAATTGCCAGCGATATGAGCAGTTCGGCTGCCACCAGGATTATAAGGCTTATATCAAAGCGAAGGCTCGTCAAAAGGGAGTCTGCTATGGAGGCGTTCACGGCAAACAGCATAATGACCACAACGTCCATAACCACGATTACACCTAATACAGTTTGTGTAAAGGGGCCTTTGGCGCGCAATTCATTCACAATTGCTATTGCCGAAGATGGAGAACGTGCTACCATTATAGTTCCCGCAAGAATTGAAACAGCAATTCGGCCACTTACCGGCATGGCCCGCATAAAGGAAATAAAATCCGCCAATACGAAAACAGTCAAACTGCTAAGTGTAAAGGTAGCTGCAACAAGTCCGATCGTCACCCATTTAATGCTTTTCAACCGACTTCTTAAGTTTTTCAAGTACAGTTCGCTTCCCGCGGCAAAAGCAATAAAGGCCAGGGACAGTTGGTCGATAAAGTGGAGAGTTTTTACAGCTTCTTCGGTAATTAAGTCCAATATAAAGGGACCGGCTATTATTCCGGTAAATAGAAATCCGCTGATCAGGGGGAGTTTCGCCTTGGTAAAATATTGCCCGATCTGCCTTGACGCAAGCGCTACGATTGTAAAACCAGTAATAATCAGGAATATATTCATGCTCTGTTCCATCAAGCCGCTCGAATTATCTTTGCGGGGCTGCGCAAAAGAGATTAGCGGCACAAAAGGTTCGAATAATTAATATTTAAGATGTAACCCTGTTGTTTTCCCTAAATGGTCTTGAAGACGTCTTCGTCTGTCATATAACCTTGGGCCTCGGCAAAGGGCAGAGTCTTCTTTCTGAGCGCCCTGAATTTCTCGATCGCAACATACCGCCGAATTGATTCTCGAACAAGATCGCTCACAGGCTTGTTCTGCTGCAGACTGATCATGCGCAGGTCTTTTCTGAGTTTATCTGGTATTCGTATACTTAGTGTATTCATATTGTATTACAATGTAACACGAAGAAACTTTTCCATAAATAATTTTTTCTTGGCATACAACGGCGCGTATCAAGCGCAGCTGTGAGCCGTAGCCTGCATCAAGCTTGTTGAATGCTCCCTTTTATCCGATCGATCAGCTTTTATCTTTTTAAATCCAACGAAAAGCTCACTGGCCGCATTAAACAATATTCCAGATTCGGTTTAAATTTTATCTTGCTTTCCATATCCCTGCTGTATTATGTTGTTAAATCGAAAGGTTAACAATATATAAAAGAGTTGAAAAACTCAAGAGAAATATTTACCATAATTTAACTTAATATACGAATACGTGAAACTATTTTCCAGATATATAGTCCTATATGATGGAAAAAATTTACATTTATTAACACTGATAAGCTGACCGCTTGCGGTCAGCTTATCACTGGCTGTTGAGCTTCGCTCTAACGTCCTTGACAGGACTCCGCTTACGTTCCGCCTATCAAGGGCGTTAGAGCCGACTGCGCTTCTCAGGAAGAGAGAGAACCCTCTCTCTTCCCTGCGATGCTCGCGGCTCAACAGCCAGCGTTATATGCAAGGTGACGTCAATGGAGAGTTTAGTTAAACAATTAGTGGGAAAGAAGAAGGAAGGAACATGGTGGGACTTCAAGAGAGAACATCATGAGAATTCTGTAGACTTGCTGCATGATATCCTTTGCCTCTCAAATACTATTTATCCTGGAGACCGCTATCTGATAATTGGCGTATCTGATACCTATGACTTTGTTGACGTAAAGAATGGCAAAACACGTAGAACCCAAGCCGATATCATTGACCTCCTGAAAACCAAGAGTTTCTCTGAAGACAATATCCCCACTGTATCCGTGGAAAGCATTTCAATCGGCGGCAATGAAATCGACATAATAACCATAAAGAATGAGAGGAACAAACCGTATTATCTACTGAGGGATGAAAGGAAGGGCAGACGCCACCTACGTCTCGGGGTGGTCTACTCTCGTGTTGAGGATACAAATACTCCAATTGATCGGTGTGCAAACCCTAAAGATGTGGAGTTGATGTGGCGAGAGCGTTTTGGATTGACACTAAGTGCTGAAGAAAGGTTTAAGCACATCCTACTAGAATGTGACAACTGGCGCTATGACGGGGTGAGTAAGGCCTATTACTCCACAGACCCAGACTATTCAATAGAGATTGAAAAGGATAACGATAGCGTCGACGGAGGACAATACTGGTGGCAATCCAAGTTAGTTGAGAAGGCTATAGGTGCTGCGTATGTACTGAAGTACAGGGGCGCGGACATTTACAGATTGCCAGTTCAGAGATTCTATACTGAAAACCTTTGTTTCCCTTTTCCACATATTGAGTTCATTGCCTATCCAGATGATGAGAAAACAGAAGTACCATGCTATTGCGACCTATTCTACTATACCAAGGACTCTATCGAGTATTCACTGTTCTACCATATTCGCACATTAGAGGTAGGAGGGAAGACGAGTGACAAATCATTCAAAACTCCCATCGAGACACAAATAAAGCCTCCGATTATCAGCTTGCCTTTCCTTGTTTTCGAGAATGCTCAAAAATTGAATGAGGCCGTAGAGAAGCTGCGCGGTGACATTGGTGATTTCATAACTAAAGGTATTCAAGTAGATGACTGTGACCGGCGCAGTTGTGAAGAGTTGTTTTCGGAGTGGGCGCATCACAAGATAACGGAGTCCTAGATGCATATAACAAGCCCAATACAGCCGACGCGTAAAGCTGCGCGGCTGATTTGCAGTGTTCGATGGACGCTTTCGGAGCAGAAAAGAAGATAAAATGCGGAATATAGTTAAAGCTACTATGTCTCAAAGACGTAGGTCGACCGTAAGGGACTAAAAGGAGAAATAGTAAATGCAAGCAAAAGCAAAAGCGATTACATTTCTTGGTGATGAAGGAGCTGTGCAAATTCCTTTTTTCCAAAGAGCATATGTATGGGACAGGGTAAATTGGGAAGATATGCTGACTGATTTACTTGAATTTAATAAATCGCATTTCTTGGGTTCGTTGATATTGAAACAGCTATCCCCCAAAAGTGGCGAACCAAAGGCTGTATTGGTTATTGACGGGCAGCAAAGACTAACAACTTTAAGCATTCTCTTAAAGGCAATATATGATCTATTTAACCATGAGATGCAAAAAGACACATGCAATGAGTTACTCAAATATCTGTTTTATAAAAAACACGCGACTGATAAAACACAGCTGGTCAAAATTAACCATTCAAGAGTTGACTCTTCCTACTTTACGAAAATTATTGGAGATGTAAAAGAAGGGATTATCCTGTCTCTGGCTCCCAACGACATTGAACAAATTAATGACAAATCAAATAAGATACTCCAATGTTATAAATATTTTTATGATAGTCTAAGCAGCGAAAGTGAAGAAACAAGGATTCAGCTATTCAATCATCTTCTTAGCAGTGGAAATAAAATAATCGTTTTAATAGATTTATCTGAACATGATAATGAACAGTCAATATTTGATACAATAAATAGTGCTGGTGTAAGACTTAGCGGTACTGACATCGTTAAAAATGCCCTCTTTCAACGTGCTATGGAGTTGATGGGGCAAGATGAAGTTATCAGATTGTATGAAGAATGTTGGGAAAAAGTTTTTGCTAGTAGCGATGATGTTTTAAACTTTTGGAATACACAAAAATCAACAGGTAGGCTAATGCGAGATAATAGCGAAATCTTGCTACAATCCATCGCTGTAATTAAAGGTATTTATGACCCCGATAAACATACTCTTGCTGAGCTTCCTGACTTATTCAAAAACAAAATAGTCGTTACTACAAAAGATGAAATCATTGAACTCGTCAGTGAAATAAAAGAATATGCTGAAATATACAAAGAAAATATACCTGCCTTTGACCGCAGCACTCTTTATTCATTTGAAGACTACTTACAGAGATTATTCCACATCCTTGACACTTGTGGAATATCAACTTTTCATCCTTATATTATTTATCTACTTAAAAAATATGAGAACAATGAATCCGATCTCATTATCAATCTTAAATACCTTGAGCAGTTTGTAATTAAGAGGTTGATTACAAAGCAAGAAACAAAAAGCTACAATAAGCTGTGTAAAGACTTCATAAAAAATGAAACAATTGTTCAATCTAAAAGCCAGGAAGTAACTGACGACCAGATTAAAGCTGGCATTGAATCAATATCTAACAAAAACGCAACGTTATTACTTTTCTGGATTGAATTGCACCGAAGAAATATAGACAGCAAGCAGGCAGTAAAAGAATTAAAGTATAACTATTCATTAGAACATTTAATGCCACAGAAATGGGAAGAGTTTTGGTCTGATGTTCCGGTTTTTGATGAAAACGGTGCAGAAGTATCAGGTCAAGAAAAAGCAAAATTAATTCGGTATGAAAAGATTTATTCATTGGGGAATATGACCCTGCTTAATAGTAGATTGAATACCTCATTGCGGAATTACATCTTTGAGAGAAAAATTGAAGGAGAAGGGCGGAAAAAAGGAATACGGCATTATTCAGAACTGTGGATAACCAAACATGATATACTTTCTAAATACGATAATGGGGAAACGGTCTGGAATGAAGTATCAATTTTTGAAAGGGAAAAAACTCTTTGTGCTGAATTGATTGAAATTTGGAATAATTAGGCAAAGAAAGGAATAATGGTTAAGACCAGGAAATCGAACAACCAATTCAACCTGACAACCCGGGCAGGCCCGGTTGCAGGTTAATTGAATGTTATGTGAAAGGAAAATATGAGTAAATATTGGCAGATAGCAGCAGGTTCCTCAGGACGGAATTACTCAAGTCTCTTTTTAAAATTCGGCATGGCTTTTGTTGGTGGTGAAACACCAATAGCAACAATGAATGAAGTGAATGCCGGAGATGTTATTGTGCTTAAACAAGGCACACAAATAATATTAGCTGCTGGAACAGTTGTCCAAAAAAACGGTATTCATAAAGGGTGCGCAGATAAGGAGTGGTTAAGAGATTTTGACGGCTGGGACTTGCAGGCGTATTGCTATGTGGACTGGAAACGACCAAACCAGCCAATTTCTATCAATGGCCTTACCAGGGCAACAATACAAAGATTACATCAGCAAAAACATAAAGACGCTGCCAATAATATATTAAATACGGGAGTTGCTGTTCCCGCCTTACCAGAGCCAGCAAAAACAAAAATTGTAGAAGATGGCGAGATACTGAAGTTCCTAATCAAAGAGGGTTTGAGACCATCATCTGCAGATGAACTGACCAATACCATTTCAAAAATCAGATTATTGGCGGATTATTATTATCACCACTGTTGGTGGGAAGACATTCGAGAACACGAAACAAGAACCTTTTTGGTAGTTCCCCTGCTTCTGGCTCTGGGGTGGTCTGAGCAACAAATAAAAATAGAGCTACCGTGTAGTGGTGGAAGAATCGATATCGCATGTTTCAGGAAAAGTTATAAACGCAAAAATGATGAATGTGTTGCTATTATTGAAACAAAGGACTTCTCGTCTGGCCTGGATTATGCTCAGAAGCAAGCAAAGACATATTCTCAAGACTTTCCAAGTTGTAAGGCAGTAATTGTTACAAATGGCTACTGTTATAAGACATATTTGAGAGATGAAAACGGTCAGTTCCAAACAAGTCCCTCTGCATACATTAACTTGCTAATGCCAAGAGATAAATATCCACTTGACCCGGTTGAGGTCGGCGGTGCGTTTAATGCAATTAAATGGTTATTGCCAAACAATCTTACGTGAAATAACATAACAACCGCATACACTCTAACAAGCAGGGTCGGCCGGCTGCAACATTTGCCAAGTTTGAGTAAAATGTAGCATTTACAAATACCTGTTTCCCTGCTTGTAGGTGATGCGGAGACGTTGGGCATCGAGGTGGCTATGACAATTCAGATGGAGCGCCGGTTACTGTACATCCCTGTATTGCATATCGATACGAACCTCATTAACGCTTGGCAAAAGCTGGCCGCTGTAAATCAACTTGAGAAATGGTTCGAAGATGGAGTCATTTTGATCAACATGTCTGGAACTGCCCAGCGAGAAGCGCGGGCCGGTTGTAACACTTTGAGGTCTCGGAAGGCTAACCAACAGATCTATACAACGACCCCTTCACCAGACTCATCTGATCCGCGGTACAGAAAGATAGAGAATGCGCTGTTTCTAAATGGTGCGAAGGACACAAACCAACAGAACGACGTGAGGATTGTCTTTGAGGCAGCTAAGTATTCAGCAATCCTTGTCACGGGAGATGGTGGCTCAAAAAGACAGCCGGGAGGAATCCTCGGCAATCGTCACAAGCTCAAAAACATACTGCAAATTCTGTCCCCAGAAGAGGCAGTCGCATTTGTCAGAAAAAAGATACAAGAACGCGATGAGTTCAATGAGCGAGTTGTGAAGGAGTTTGGAGGTAAACTTTCAGAATGGACGGGAGCTGACTAAGCCCTTTAAACAGGGTGTTACAACAAACTGACCACAAGATTCGGGAGGCTTCAATGGCAAGAGAAAATGAATTTCTTGAACCAGATCAACTTGAGGATTATCGGGATAGCTTCAGGGACTCAGGTTTTTCGCCTGACGATTTTGAGTTGGTGCAGCAGAGAGATAGCCAGCAGGTACTTTTTACGACTCACAGGCCGGAAGAGTCACTATACGTTGCAAAGTTACTGGAGTTGAGAAGGTCTATAAATTGAGTTCTGGAAATACTTGGCCCTCAGACTTCTCTGCCGATTTACACATCGGATTCTTTGGCCGGCAAAAGTAACGCTATTCACTTTATAATATTTGTAGATATTCCGAGAGTTGCCCAACAAGCGCTTGCACAACCGACCGGGCTACAACGGCGCTTTTCAACATATTGTAATTATTTTAAATTATATCAGTTTTTCAAAGTCTCTGGCTCTGCCCCGCCCGGCGGGTGAAGCGCGGCGGTTAGGCGACCTTTTCAAAACTTTATCAAGTAATTGTTTTCAATATTCTACGTAGACAATGAATCTTCTATTATTAGCTACTATAATTGTAGTTCTATTGATCGTTTTAGGAGTCTTCAAGTCAGATAAAGGAAAGACTTCTATCGAGGATCAAAAGTTTTGGCTGTTTTATGCAGGCCCAGAGAATTATTTAAATGAAAATGGAGAGTACAGTCTTCAAGGGGAAGCATTTTGGAGTTGTGAACCTGAAACGCGTAAAGGTGATTTAATTCTTCTTTACCGAAAATCAATTAACCAACTTAGTGTTAATACTTTAACTCGCCGATTTAAGATGACAAAAAATGTTGCGCAGGATATTAAAAAGAGGGAAGTTGGAAAAGACATTTCATCACTTTGGCAAGCAGTATCTGACAGTAAACGCAGCTTTTCTTGGGGTTGGCCATATGGCTGTTATGTAAAAGAAATACAAAAGTTGAATCCACCAATTAAGTTGGATGAGTTGAAGTCAATTC
>JAUVHU010000016.1 GCA_030593145.1 Desulfobacteraceae bacterium | reverse complement strand
CAATTGAGATGTTCATCTAAAATGCAAGAACTCGGCTTAACGGCCTCAAACAGCTTGCATTTCTTGACGATAAACATCTCAATTGCTTTTTTCCCAAAATGCTCAAAGCCGTTCACAAAAGACTTTTTACGAAACCATCATATTTGGGTTTTACTCCGTTAGAAAGCCTCGTCCTTTCTAACGGAGTTACCTGCTGATATTATTTGTGTTATGCGAAAGATTGTAACTTTGCTGGTTGTTCCCATTCGAACTTCAGAATACCAAGATGAGGAAGTAAAAGCAGAGGGAATTGTGGTAAGTCGTCAAGTAAAAACAACTTACACATCTTGCTTGTCCTTTTGCTTGTTTTCTGTGTTGCGTCAAGGCTTACATAACTTGTTATGCGCGCCTTAACGCGTCTTGAAAACAAACAAAATTTCGGCGCAATCCGTACAATTTATTTTTACTTGCCTCCTAAGGAAAACTGATAAATGAAAGACTATAAATATCTGTTTGGTCCAGTGCCATCCCGTCGATTCGGGAGGTCTCTTGGCGTTGATTTGAATCCTTACAAGACATGCAGTCTGGATTGTGTGTTTTGCCAGTTGGGACGAACCACTGAAAGCACTGTGATCAGAAAAGAATATGTTCCGACAGATATGGTATTATCCGAACTGAAAGACTGGATAGAAACAGATGGCAGGGCAGATTACATTACCCTTTCCGGTTCAGGTGAGCCTACATTGCATTCCGGCTTCGGAGAAATACTTGAGTTTATATGCTCAGAAAGCAAAATTCCCGCCGCACTCTTGACTAATGGTACCATGTTAGACCTTCAGGAAGTGCGTGATGCGGCATCTCTTGCCAATGTTGTGAAGGTTTCTCTCAGCGCCTGGGACCAGGCTTCCTATGGATGGGTGAACCGTCCCCATCCACAGTTGCTGTTTGATAACCTGGTCGAAGGGCAGAAGGCTTTTCGCTCGCAATTCAAGGGACAGCTATGGATGGAGGTCTTTTTGATGGTAGGGATCAATTCGATGCCTGCCGATGTTCGCAAGATTGCGGCTCTTGCAAAAGAAATCGCTCCGGATCGCATCCAGCTCAATACGGCTGTTCGTCCACCGGCGGAGGATTTTGCCACACCCCTGTCTAAGGAACGTATGGAGGCGTTGATCAACTTGTTTCACCCGACAGCAGAGATTATTGCGGAATTCAGGCCGAAGCACGCAAATCATATACAGGCAAATCAGGAAACAATTTTTTCCATGTTGCAACGACGACCGTGTACAGCAGATCAGATTGCGGACATATTTGGTATGCATCTTAATGAGGTGTCAAAATACCTTGGCAATCTTATGCGTACTGATCAGATTCGCACGGAACGTAAAAATACTACTATATATTACGAAGCCAAAAACATGGAAAACAAAGGCTATAACAAGAGTTAGGTTAAATGGTTCACAGTTCAAAGGTTCAGAAGTTGATGCTTCCATTGTATTAATCCAATGGAAGCAATGATAATAGTAAAAACGCGAAGCGATTAACCATGAACCTTACATAGGAGGTAAGTAATATGAAAATAGCAGTTACATCAACAGGCCCCACACTTGATGATATGATGGATGCGCGTTTTGGACGGTGTGCCTATTTCCTGATTATCGATCCGGATACTCTGGAATTTGAAGCACTTGAGAATTCCAATATTGCTTTAAGCGGAGGGGCAGGGATTCAATCTGCCCAGCTCATGGCCGATAAAGGCGTGTCAACTGTTTTGACCGGAAACTGCGGTCCCAACGCCTTTCAAGTTTTTAGCGCGGCTAATATACAGCTGATAACCGGAGTGAGTGGACAGGTGCGTCAGGCTGTTGAACAATACAAATCAGGCGCTTTATCTAATAGCAACACTTCCAATGTGCAAAGTCATTTTGGAATGGGTACGGGTAGTGGAGGTAGTGGAATGGGTACGGGTAGCGGAGGTAGTGGAATGGGTAGCGGCAGAGGTATGCGTTGCGGCGGCGGCAGAGGTGTGGCTGGCGGTGGTAGAGGTATGGGTGGCGGTGGCGGCAGAGGTATGGGTGGTGGAGGGGGCATGGGACGCGGAATGGGCGCTTCAGCATTGTCCGGTTCAGGGCAGCCCGAACCCACTGTCTTGTCAGAAGAGAAGAGGTTAAAAGATCAGATAAATGAGTTGCGTAAGCAGGTTGAAACTCTTCAATCAAGCATCAAAGCCCTGGAAAAAAAATAGGGTAAAAGTTTAGCCACTAAGTCACAAAGGACTTTAATTTTGATGGCTTCGTAAAAAGTCCATTTTATTCACTTCATGACTATTTTGGGCGCAATTAAGATGTTTATCTAAAATGCAAGAACTCGGCCTGACGGCCTCAAACAGCTTGCATTTCTTAACGATAAACATCACAATTGCTTTTTTCCCAAAATGCTCAAAGTCGTTCACAAAAGACTTTTTACGAAGCCATCAATTTTAAAGCATTATCAAAAAGAGAAGAAAAAAAGTTGTAGCTACGACATATACTGTACATTAAGAATTATATTATAATCTTGGTGTCTTAGTGCTTTTGTGGCTGAACTGTTACCAAGGAGCAAATAATGATAATTAGTATTGCAAGCGGAAAGGGGGGTACAGGGAAAACAACTATAGCCACCAACTTGGCCGTTTCCCTTAAATCTGATGTCCAACTTTTGGACTGCGATGTGGAAGAACCTAATTCGCATCTTTTTATTCAGCCTGTTATTGATAAGGTTAAAACAATTACAATTCCTGTTCCCGAGGTTGATATGAAGAAATGCAGCTTATGCGGAAAATGCGGGGAAATATGCCAGTTCAAGGCTATTGTAGTTGTTGGTGAGACCGTATTGCCATTTCATGAACTGTGTCACAGTTGCGGTGGCTGTATGGAGGTATGTCCTGAAAAAGCCATTACCGAAACAGGCCGCGAATTAGGTGTCATCGAAAAAGGGCACAGAAATGGTTTGGAGTTTGTGCATGGGCGTTTAAGAGTGGGAGAGGCAATGTCTCCTCCTTTAATTAAAAAAGTACGTGAATATACCCGGCCTAACATATTGACCATAATTGATGCCCCTCCGGGCACCTCATGTCCTGTAATTGCTTCCATGACAGGCGCGGATTTTGTCTTGCTTGTTACAGAACCCACCCCTTTCGGTTTGCATGATCTTAAGCTGGCTGTTGGGGCCGTCAAGATCCTCGGGATTCCGTGTGGGTTGGTTATCAACCGTTCAGACATAGGGAATGATCAGGTAAAGATTTATGCTGAGCAGGAGAATATTCCTGTTTTGATGGAAATTCCTTTTGATCGGAGCATTGCAGAGGCCTATTCAAGAGGAAAAATGATCGTCGAGGTAATCCCTGAGTGGGAAGAAAAATTCGTAAAACTATATCATCAAATCAAAGAAATTGTATCTTCTAACAACCAGGGGCAATTGCCATGAAAGAAATAGTTATCATAAGCGGTAAGGGCGGGACAGGAAAAACCAGTATTATTGCGGCATTTGCCTCGTTGGCTGAAAACAAGGTTCTTTGTGATGCAGATGTGGACGCTGCCGATCTCCATTTAATCACGAAACCTGAGATTAAAGAACAGCATGATTTTGAATCCGGGCATACGGCGATTATTAATCAGGATAAATGCAGCGAATGCGGCCTGTGCCGGGATTTATGCAAATGGAACGCGATTAGTGAGGATTTTGTAGTCAACCCTATTGAATGTGAGGGCTGTGGTGTTTGTTGCTATTTCTGCCCTGAAAAAGCCATTGATTTTCCTTTGAATACATGTGGGGAATGGTATCTTTCCGAAACCCGTTTTGGACCCATGGCTCATGCCAGGCTCCGTATTGCCGAAGAAAATTCCGGTAAACTGGTTGCTCTTATCCGACAGGAAGGAAGAAAACTTGCCGAAAAAAGGCATATAAATTTACTTCTCACAGACGGACCTCCGGGTATAGGTTGTCCTGTCATTGCGTCCCTTGGGGGGGCCACCGCGGTGCTCATCGTGGCCGAACCCACTGTTTCTGGAAGGCACGACATGGAGCGTGTTGTCGAATTAGCTGCTTTTTTCAAGATTCCGGCTATGCTTTGTGTTAATAAATTTGATCTCAACCCGGATATGACGCAGGCCATTGAGTCTTTTGCAAAAGAAAAAAACATAAGTGTGATGGGAAGGGTTCCATTTGATCCTGCCTTTACCAGGGCAATGGTTCAGGGTAAAACTATTATTGAGTTTGATGGCGGATCTGAAGGCTGTAAAGCGGTCAAAAATATATGGAAAAATCTCGCACAAAGTCTTGAGATTTAAAGGGGTTGAGAGACTTTTTGGTTTACTCCGGGATGAATTTAAATGAGCAACTACAATAAATATGAGGAAATTACCAAGGCAAGGGAGATTCTCGATCTTTCTGAGTCAGCGACAATGGATGAAATAAAAAGTCATTATAAGGCATTGCTCAAAAAATGGCACCCGGACGTATCACAAGAAAAGAAAGAAATTTATGAAGAAATGATAAGAAAAATTACAGATGCCTACGACTGCATAATGATGTATTGCAGTGACTATAAGTTTTCGTTTTCAAAAGAAGAGGTGGAAAAATATATCTCACCTGAGGAATGGTGGACCAAACGATTTGGAAATGAAGAAATATGGAGTGGTGATAGTTCTGCTACAAAAAGAAAATAACATTTTTCAAAGGTTTCGTCGTACCTACAACTTTTTTTCTTGTCTTTTTGATAACGATTTAAAATTAAAGTATTTTTGTGCTTTTGTGACTTAGTGGCTGAGCTGCTACAACTAACGGAATTTTAGAAAATGAAAACCTACCTTGATTGTCTTCCTTGTTTTCTTAATCAAGCGCTTCGAGCGGCGAGAATAGCGACTGATGATGAAAAAAAAGTTAAAGAAGTATTAGATGAAGTCGGGATGATGCTAAAAGACATCCCGCTTGAAAGCAGTCCCCCTGAAAGCGGGAGGTTGATCTATCGCAAGGTAAGCGAGATTACGGGGAATGGGGACCCCTTTAGAGAAATAAAAGATAAAAGCACAAAAAATGCCCTGTCATTATATCCTTCCTTGAAAAGCCATGTTGAAAAATCTGATGACAGGCTCCTGACAGCGATTAGAATTGCGATTGCCGGAAACGTAATAGACTTTGGTCCGGACAGGAGTTTCGATATTGAAAAAGACACAGTTAAAACGCTTAAAAAAGACTTTATTGTATGCGATTATGATAGATTCAAAGATTGTCTGGATAAGGCCGATGAGATTTTATATATTGGGGATAATGCCGGAGAATGTGTCTTTGACAAAGTTTTAATAGAGGAAATGAAAAAACCAACTATATATGTTGTTAGAAATACACCTGTCATAAATGACGCGATATATGAGGACGCAGTAAAGGCCGGCATTGATAAAGTCGCAACCATATTATCCTCAGGCACGGATGCTCCCGGAACTGTTCTTAAAACATGCAATTCAGAATTTATGGATGTTTATAAAAATTCAAAATTTATAATAAGTAAAGGGCAGGGGAATTATGAGGCGCTTTCCAATGAAAAGTCACCTATATTTTTTCTCTTAACAGTAAAGTGTCAGGTCATTGCAAATGATATCGGCGCTGTAGAAGGTAATATTATATTAAAGAGAACAGATATTTAGCGTGTCCTTGCAATGATTTGAGGTATGACTTTTTACAAAGTTATCAGAAGTAAACAAACTGAATCTATTTTTGAAATCCACTCTAATATAATTCAACTGCTGGATTAAAAATCAAGCGGGCTTTTGGCCTCCTTAATTGTCTGGTGCGAGAACCTTTCTCATTGTGTTTATCCGCTTTTTCTTGCCAATCTTTTTTATTTTTGGTATTTAAGCGGTTAACGTATAATTGCTCGTTATAGCTAAATATAATTTGTTTTCCAATTTCGTCCCAAATTGCTTTTTTAAGGAGAAAAAAATATGATAACATTAGGGGAACTTCTTGTAAACCTTGGCTACGCAAATGAGGATCAGATAGAAGTAGCTTTAAAAAGGCAGAGAAAATGGGGCAATTTTAAGGTTAAAGTTAAAATGTCGAGGAGCTTACCATCGATCATTTTAAGCGCACGTGAAGCCAAGACTAAATGGAAAGACCAAAGATTGGGCAATATACTTGTAGAAATGGGAGTCGTAACACCAGAGCAAATACAAGAAGCATTGTGGAAACAGAGAGAAGAGAGAAGTAAGTATATTAGGTCAGCCTTTTCTGTAGATATAGCTGCTCTTATGGAAATCCCTTCTATTCTAAACTCAGCTCTTAACGTCTATGATCTTCTGACTAATGTAATGGTTTCCTGTAATACAATAATCGATTCAAAGGCCAGCGCTCTTTATATTTGTGATGAAAAAGAGGATAAATTGGTTGCAAACTTTTATACGGATTGTGAAGAAATATCTCAAGTACATATGTCAACAGGAAGCATTGCGGAATGGGCCATAAAGCACAATGAAATGTTTTTAGCGGATGACCTTAGTTCTGACAAGAGATTTTCTGTGGAGGTATATAATTTTTTGGGGGAAAATATAAGGCATGTAGCCTGTATTCCTGTCAGAATTAAATGGCAGATCGTTGGAGCTATCGAGGTCATAAACAAACAACAAGGTAAAGGCTTTTCAGAAAAAGATCTGTTTCTATTGTCCGCTATTGCAAATCAGGTCGGCATCACCCTGGAAAACATCAGACTCTTGGGGGAGTTAGACCAAAGCCTTCAGGACCTTAAAGAAGCTCAGGATTGTATTATTCGAGCAGAAAAACTAAAGGCGATAGGAGAAATGACGGGCGGCATTGCTCATGACTTTAATAACCTGCTCATGGGTATTCAGGGGAATATTTCCTTAATGCAAATGGATATGGATTCCAAACATCCCTTTTATGAAAGATTGAACAATATTGAGAAACAGGTTGTTAGTGCTGCCACTCTAACTTCTCACCTACTAGGATATGCCAGGAAAGGCAGATATGATGTAAAACCCATTGACTTTAACCAGTTGATAGAGGAAATTTCCGGTACTTTTTCTCGAACCAGAAAGGAAATTGCAATTCATAAAAAATTTGCTGAAAACTTACCAGCAATAGAGGCGGACCAAGGGCAGATTGAGCAAGTTTTGCTTAATCTTTTTATGAATGCCGCTGATGCAATGCCTGATAGAGGAGATCTCATTATAGAAACCACAAATGTAACAAACGAGGATATGAAGGGAAAGTTGTATAATCCAAAGGCCGGCAAATATGTTATGCTGACTGTCACAGACACAGGCATTGGTATGGACAAAAAAACAACAGAATGCATATTTGAACCCTTCTTTACAACCAAAGAGATCGGGCGAGGTACTGGGCTTGGTCTGGCCTCTTCTTATGGTATCATAAAAGGTCATGGAGGATATATTGATGTTGAATCCAGGATAGGGGAGGGAACAACTTTCAGGATTTATATTCCCGCATCAGAAAAAAAGGTCCAAAAAGTCTATATAACTTCTGAAGAAATTGTTAAAGGAACCGGCACCATCCTCCTGGTGGATGATGAAAAAGTTATTCTTGAAGTAGGCCGGGAATTGTTGGAAGCAATTGGTTACAGAGTACTCACGGCCGGTAGTGGAAAGGAAGCAATTGAGGTTTACAGGAAAAATCAGAACGAGATTGACATGGTACTATTGGACATAATTATGCCTGCTATGGGGGGCGGTGAAGTTTTTGACAGCATAAAGGAGATCAACCCGGGGATAAAGGTTCTCATTTCAAGCGGATACAGTATAGACGGCCGTGCCAATGAGATATTGAGTCGCGGCTGTAATGGCTTCATTCAGAAACCATTCAGCATGAGTGAACTATCTGAGAAGATAAAAGAAATTCTCGGCAAGGAATAGATTCTATAGTTGTTGGCGTTGATTCTCGGACAGCCTCCTAGAAGTAATATTTTGCAAAACAGGCGGCCTTGTAATCGTACGATTTTTCTCCAAATTCGCTGTGAAAATCGCCATGAAACAAGCTGAATTTGAACTTGAGCTCAAGGTTTGATATCGGTTCATATAACAATTCCGGTGTTAATGAATAACTTTTGTCTTCAGCATTGAAAATAATATTTATGGAAGGGGTGAAGTAAAGTATATTAAAAGGTTCTTTCTGGGTAATTTTGAGATACAAATATTGTTCCATAAAATTTTTATCACTGTAGTAGGCTTTTGTATAGCTAAGACTTTTCTTCAGGCTGCTTTCCACGCCTGTTGTCTGATAAGTATTATATCCTTTTTGAATGTAGTTGTAATATCCGTTTATTTCCTCTTCGCTGAATCCTGTGCCGTTTCTGTAAATTTCCGCAATAAATGTTGTGTCATATCTGTTTAGATAACGAATTCCCAAAAGATAACTGATAGCGTCGGATTGCCTGGTGTGTAGAATGCCATTACTGTCTATATATTTCTTTTCAAAATTATTAATAAATGCCGCTTCGCCGTGCAGTTCAAAGTTAGTCGTAAAATTCCTTGAAAAATCGACTCCGACCCGGTCATCAATGCTTTCTCCCGCAAGAAACATAATATCTATATCAGTATCATATGTCAGGAAGTATAGCTTTCCAGCAAAATTCAGATGGTCTGTTTTCCCAAAACCGCTGTTGAGATCATTATAAACAGGAATGATTACCGGTGTGAAAGCAATGGTTTTGATGCGTCCTGAAAGGCTCTTTATATAATCAACAGATATTATTGAATAACCCTCAAGGGATGCTTCTGGATCGTCCGGGTCTTTTGGCCTGCTTGTAAATGCAGCGGGATTCCACGCATAACCTTTGCCCCACTTTATTACTTTTTTTCCGGCTTCAATAGTAAAAGAAGGTGTGGCTTCAAACGAAACAACTCCTTCGTATAATTCTGTTTCATCATCCCACCCGAGATAATTCTGTGTCATGTTGGTGTTTGTTTTTATATACAGCTTTGCAGAGTCTTTTTTGTAATCTCCCTCCAACTGCAAAGTAATATCGTATGAGTCTACAGAGGAACCTTCTTTACGGTTATAAAACTTTTGGTAATAAAGAGCTGCATTCTTGTTCAGGCTATATATTGTATAACCGGCTTCGATATTTCCACCGATATGATATGGTTTCTCCTTGGTATCTGGTATTTCAAAATCATATTCATTGGCAAGCGCATTGAGGGGAAAAAGGTAAGTAAACACATAAAGCAGGATAATAATAATAGCTTGTTTAGACATAAACATCTTTTGCACGTCCATAAATTGCGCTTTTTGAACCGGTCAGGATTATAAGGAAAAACTAAACCACGAAGGACACGAAGGGGCACGAACTTGCCTGCGGCAGGCAAGGATTAGAATTAATGATTTTATAATTTCTTTGAGTTCTTCGTGCTCTTCGTGGTGAAAAATAAAGCTCCAATTATGCCCATTCGTAATATATCCTTATCGGAGACCGTCAATTCTTGGCATATAGTTTAAGGTAAAGACCTCGTCCGGCAAATTTTTCTTTTTCATCTTTGCAAATATAAAAATTGATTTATACCCTTTGTATAGAGGGCTGTCTGTTTCGATTACCGCAGGGCGTACAATGCCGTCGCCAAAGTCCTTGATTTCTTTGAAATAAAGGGTTTTGATCAGCATCCCGGATGCGGCAAAACATTCAAGCATGGTTGGAACATGCCTTTTATCATCCACCCACATCTTGATTCTGTCATAGGCGACAGCCGTTGTTTTTGCTTTTAAGTAAAGGATGTATTTATCATCTGTTTTTTCAAACTTCTCGCAGTTGTATTCAGCACTGTAATCGATTCTAAGGATATCCGAATTATTGAAGACCCCGCCGGTTACTGATTGGAGACTGGTTATACGGATAGGTTTGCCGACGTTTGGAATGTAAAGCCACATATTATCGCCAACCCGCAGGGTAGAACGACCTTTTTCGCTGGCAGGGGATAAAAATATTGACGCGACACTGTCCATGCCTTTTTTTACCGAATACATTATGAACTCTTTTTTTGAGCCGTCAGGTTCTATGTTGATAAGTTTCCTGTACATCTCGAAGCTTTCCGGGTTGAGGTTGCGGTCAACCTGTTTCAGTAGCTCATTGCCGTCTAAGGCAAAGGTTAATGGAACGGCAGTTACAAGACAAAAAATAATTACAATAAAGATTCTTTTTTTCATGTAGCACCTCAAAAGTGATTGGTTTCGAGTTCAAGGTTCAGGGCTCAAAGGTTATAGGGAACATTCTTTTATTAGAGCTCTTCAACCGTGAACGTTGAACCGTGAACCGTTCAACCCAAATTTTATACATGCCTTAACGCATCAACCGGTTCCATTTTTGAAGCTTTGTATGCCGGCTGCAAAGTGGCGAAAACAGAAACAAGCAGCACAATTGCTGTTAACCAGAACAATTCATTAATGTTGATTGCAGGTGATAATAACAGGTTGTCCATCCGGCCGAAAGAAAACCTGATCTTAAAGATATTTAAAAGATAAATCCCTGCAATACCGATAATATTTCCGGCAAGACCGCTTATCAGGCCAAGAAAGAATCCTTCGGAAAGAAAAAGCCCCATGATTTTACCAGGACTGGTTCCTATAGCGATCATTGTCCCGATTTCTCTAATTCTTTCATAGACTGACATGATCATTACATTTAAAATGCTGATAAGAACTATAGCGATCATAATAAGTTTCATGGAAATGGTCATTAAGTCTATCATGTTTGCTATATTGATAAAGGGGGATAGTTTTTCCCAGGTATGAATTTCAAATATTGATCCGCCCTTTTTGTTTTTGAATTTTAACAGAGAAGATTTAAGATCCGTATAGACAGCGCTGAGCTGGTTGAAATTTTTGATACGTATGGCGATCTCTGTTACTTCCGGTTTTTCCATGCGCAGCAAGGTTCGAGCATCCTTGATATGGATATAGCCTTCTTTGCCCTGGGGGCCGAGAACAGACTCAATAATTGCCGCTACTGTAAAATTCAAGCCGTTTATGGAACCGTCCTTGTTTTGAGCTACAATTACTACAGGGCTTCCTGCCTTAAGTTTCATTCCTGTGGCCAGATTTTTGGGGATAATGATTTCTCCTGGTTTAACAAAGATTTTTTCCCTGACATTATCCTTAAATACCATGCGGTTTGTAACATCAGGGCAAACCATTGTCTCTTTTTCAGGGTCAACAGCATTAAGACGGATATTAGTAGTTTCAGCATAGTTGCTCAACATGGTGCTGAGTTTTATCCTTGGAGCATAGGCTTCCACATCAGGATGGTTCTGCAGGATCTTTTCGATTGTTTTGTATTCTTTTGGGCTTAAATTCAAGTTCAAGGGCATTGAATCGATGGAGGAGACATAGCCTTTTTTGTGAATCTGCATTTGTGCCAGGTTGGAGTCGGTAATCTGGCCAATCATCATTTCCTTGAACGAACCGGCAAGGCCGGAGAAAAGAATAACCGTTAATATACCTACAGTTATCAAGAGGGATGTGAGAAGCGTTCTTCTTTTGTATCGCATCAGGTTGCGAATTGCCATTTTAAATATTTTATTCATTTGTTTTCCTCCCCAGGCAGAAGCATGCCGTCCTCAAGTGTAAAAATAACCTCTGCTTCCTTCATGATTTTTGGATCATGGGTTGAGAAGATGAAAGTGGTTCCGAACTCATCCCGCATGGAACGCATAAGTTGAATGACATTTACGGCAGACTTTTTGTCAAGGTTTGCCGTGGGTTCATCTGCCAGCACGAGTTTTGGCTGAGTCACAAGAGCGCGGGCTACTGCTACACGCTGCTTTTGTCCGCCTGAAAGCTGGTCCGGAAATTTGTCTTTCTGCTCCAGCATACCTACAGATTTTAGAACCTTGTGGACAGCTTCGCTTCTCATTGATTGAGATATATTTTTTATCATCACAAGGGGGTATTCGATATTTTCATAGGTGGTTAGAACAGGAAGAAGATTAAAGGACTGAAAGATAAAACCGAGCGCAGAACCGCGAAAAACAGCGCTTTGCTTACGATTTAAAAGATTAATATGCTCTCCGGCAACAAAGACATCTCCAACAGTCGGCTTGTCCAGACAGCCGATCATGTTTAATATAGTGGTTTTGCCGCTTCCGGAAGGACCTACAAACGAAACAAAAGATGCCTCTTCAATAGAAAGTGAAACATCCTGCAGGGCTTTGACCTCAACTTCCCCCATCTGATATGTTTTAGATACATTTTCTATCTGAACCAATGCCATAGTTCCTCCTTTATTTAACATCAAATTGTCCGCCGAAGGGTTCTGGCAGGCTATAGATTGCTCGAAATTTTAATTATCAAGACAAAAATAGTCTGTCAAACAATCTAACTAATGCTTCAATTTAGTTTTAAAACTCTTTTTATTGCATCATCAACCCGGCCTTTAAACTCAAAATGAGTTTTGCCGCTATTTCTCAGCGCCTCAATCATTTTGGAACCAAACGATTCTGCAATTATGATATCTATGTTCTTTTGAGCAAGGAAATTTGCCGCTAAAGGCCCTGCATTGCGGCTTGTATCCCTGTAAGGGTTGTCAATAACCTCAATCAACTTCCCTTTGTTATTAAAGATATGATAATAAGGACATTTAGCAGCTATGTTGCTTACAGATGCTTTTACAGTTTTACTATCTGCTGCAACCGCAATTTTCATTTTTTCCAGCTCAGCAGCATTGATCATAACTGGACAAAGAAGTAAAATTGCAAGGCTTATAAAAATCATTTTTTTCATATTATTCCTCCTGTGTTTTCTATGTTTTAATATCACAAACCAAAGAGTGGGCATGTGCTTCCCACTCTAAATTTGCTATCAAAATTGTAGAAAGCTTAATAACCAGAGGGTCATAATGTTTTATTTATAATGCCTTAGGTGCAGGTAAAATTGTCGCAGAATCTTATTGCTAAAGGAATTTGTAAAATCAGGTAATGGATTTAGGCCTCGATCATTTTTATTTTTACCAGCAATGGCTCTGGTTATACTGCCTGTTTTCCACTGTTTTGCTATGAAATCTCCGGCCTATCTGGCCAAAGTCGTGGTTGATCTTGTTCGTCATATGGTGGTTGGTTCTTTTTTGGTATAATTAATTTTTTAAATAAAACAACTTCTTTTGTCAATCAAAATCCATCGCTTAACTTCAGTCAGTAATGGTAGTTTTGGAGTATCGCAACCATTTCAAATAATGGTTATGAAATCTTTGGGGTATTTTGTTTTTAAGCAATAAAGCATCGAACTGTGCATTTAGGGCGGCGGGAATCTTTCTCATTGTGTTTATTCGCCTCTGGAGGATTTATCAGTATACGGCTATCTTCATTTATTGAGTGTTAAGCTGTTAAAAAACATAAGTAATCGCATTTTGCTTGTCAATCTTTTTTATTTTTGGTATTTAAGTGGGTAACCGTATAATTACTTGTTAGGGGAGCCAGAGCACACTAAATGGACCATGGGAATAAAGACAAAGTGACAAGTAACAAGAGGTTGAGCGTACTAAGATCTTCGAGTCTATTCTGCATAGAACGCACCACCCCAGTCCTGTTGTGCATTTTTTAGTGGTCTTGGTTGGCAAGTCGGGTCGACAAGGCTGAAGGAGTAAGGAGAAATACAATGTTTCAGGAAAACGAAGTCCTCAATCTAATCCTGGCTCTCATTTCCATCCTAATGTTTGCGTTTATCTTTAAAAAAATGGGGCCGCCAAGACTGCGACTGCTATACATCGGTTTTATCTTTATTCTTTGCGGATATTTGTTCACAGTGATTGAAGGTGTGATTTGGCTTGAATTCTTCAATCTGCTTGAACACTTGTGCTACGCAATATCCGGCATATTATTTGCCGCCGGTTGTTTGTCAATCATCCGGCATTCAACATCAGAACAGGCAAAAAACAATGTATGAAAATATCATTGTAGGCCTCGACCTCATTGCAACCATCGCCTTTGGCGTTGCGCTGCTATTTGCGGTTCGGATTCCACGGAGTATAATGGACCAGCCGTCCAAAACCTTTCTTGCCCTGTGCCTGGGGATATATGTTTTTGTTGGTCTTTCCAATATATTGGAACATGGGCAGATTACGGATTGTCTTGATCATTACGAGGATTATGTCGAAATTTTCTTCCCTCTGTTTTTCTTGTTCTTTATCTACTCCGTCATTACAAAACAAGAGCTGAATAGCCGCAAGCTGGCTGAAAAGGCAGCACGACACGCACTCAAAGATTGGGAAGACATCTTTCAGGCAAGCGGCAATCCTACGCTTATCCTCGACGCTGAGCATGATGTGATCTCAGCCAATCGCGCTACAGTCGGAGCAACGGGCAAGTCGAAAGAAGCGCTTGTCGGCATGAAGTGTTACGAGATCATGCACGGCACAGATCAACCACCAGAGGGCTGTCCGATGGAGAAGATGCTTATCTCCGGTCATTGCGAGACAGTCGAAATGGAGGTGGAAGCTCTTGGCAGTGTGTTTCTTGTTTCCTGTACGCCGATGCTTGATGATGAAGGAAATTTGCAAAAAGTTATCCACATAGCCACAGACATCACTGAGAGCAAACAGGTGGAGGAAGAAAAGAAAACGCTTGAAGACCAGCTTCGGCAGGCCCAGAAGATGGAGGCTGTTGGTCGGCTTGCAGGGGGTATTGCTCATGACTTTAATAACATCCTGACTGCCATAATAGGATACTCAAACATGCTGCAGATGAAGATGGCTGAGGATGACCCGTTACTAACGGATGTAGAGCAAATCCTCAGCTCATCTCAGAAGGCCGCTCGATTAACCCAGAGTCTTCTCGCCTTCAGCAGACAACAGATAATCCACCCAAAGCCGGTAAGGCTGAATGAAATTGTAGTGAGTGTAGAAAAACTTTTGTTGCGGCTAATTGGCGAACATATCGAGCTTAAGACAAATCTTACTGATAAGAATTTCACCATAATGGCGGACAGCGGCCAAATAGAGCAGGTCATGATGAATCTTGCTACAAATGCAAGAGACGCCATGTCTGAAGGGGGCATGTTAACCATAAGCACAGAGCTTGTGGAATTGGACAAACAGTTTATAAAGACACATGCTTATGATGTTAAGCCCGGCATGTATTCCCTTATCTGTTTCACGGATACGGGCGAAGGAATGGATGAAGACACAAGAAAAAGGATATTTGAACCCTTTTTTACAACAAAGGAACTGGGAAGAGGAACAGGATTAGGATTAGCCATAATATACGGTATAGTAAAGCAACACAACGGCTTTGTCGATGTCTACAGCAAACCCGGCGAAGGCACAACATTCAAGATATATCTTCCCATAATTAAATCCGCCATTGCAGAAACCAAAGCAGAAATTATTCCTCCTCCAAGAGGAGGCACGGAGACGGTGCTTGTTGCGGAAGACGATGAGGTGGTGAGAACCATCACCAAAGCTATACTTGACAGGTTCGGTTATAAGGTTATAGAGGCTGTAGATGGAGAAGATGCCGTCATAAGATTTAAGGAAAATAAAGATAAAATAGATCTTGTTATTCTTGATGTTATCATGCCGAAAAAGAACGGCAAAATGGCTTATGATGACATAAAAAAGTTATGGCCTGAGATCAAGGCCATCTTTACAAGCGGATATACCAAGGATTTTGTAGATAAAAAAGGAATTCTTGAAGAAGGAATAAACTTTATTCCAAAACCGATTTCAGCAAATGAGCTTTTGAGAAAGATGAGGGAAGTGCTTGATAAGTGATTTGATTGCAGATTTCGGATTGGAAGGATAATGTATGAATTCTGATGAATTGAAGAGGAGGACTAAGACTTTTGCTCTTCGTGTGGTTCGATTGGGGGACGGCTCTCCTTTTTACTCTTAAAACTGTGTTACCTATGTGGTGACACTTGGCAATTAGCGTTTAAGCGCCCGGGAGGATGTTATGGAAGAAAGCTCATATTTAAAAAATCGAGAATATCTAATCAATAAATTCCAAAAGGTTCCGTTTTTGAAATCTATCAACAGTGAATATCTCGGGGAGATTCTGAACTTAAGCAAAATACGAAAATACGAGCCGGACGAGCTTATTACCAAGGAAGGTGACTATGACTGTTGGATTTATGTCATCATATCCGGGGCGGTAAAAGTGATCAAGCATGATAAGGAGATCGCCAGGCTTGAAAACTGTGGCGATACTTTTGGAGAATTGTCAATAATAGACGGCGAAGCCAGGTCCGCTTCTGTGTTTGCTGCTACGGAGACAGTTTGTCTGGCAATTGACGGATCTTTTTTGGATAGGGTGAACCCTGAAGACCAACATGCCGTTTATTCAGTCTTTTACCGGCTATTAGCAGAAATTCTTTCAGAGCGTCTGCGGACTACGAGCAATGAATTGGTCAGGGTCAAGGAAGAATTAGAACAGCTTAAAAAAACATAAAGAAAAGCCTATCCGCGGGAGAAAACAATAGATAGTGTAAACTCAAAACACACTATTCTCAATTAAAGCTTGTTCAATGCAGTCGGCTACTGGTAGCAGAACTTTGAAGTGAAGGGTTTGGTGTGATAAAGGAGTAATGTTATGGAGGAGTTGAAAAAAAGCATTGTCATACCGGTTGATGGTTCAAAAAATTCGTTGAAATCATTGGATTATCTTGATCTTATGTTTGGGCCGGAGCATAAAATGCATGTCCATCTTCTGTATGTCATGCCTTCTTTGCCGCCGCTATTAACAGACGATAAAACAATGGACAAGAAGCTAAGATCTGCGTTGGCGTCAGTTAAAAGAAAGAATAAAGAAATAGCAGAGCGGATTTTAGCGGAAGCTGTAAAAGTTCTTATTGACAAAGGTTTTGATGAAGAGAATGTCAAACCGTATTACCGGCAATGTGAAAGTACTATTGCCAGAGATATTCGCTTTTGGGCAAAAAATAAAAGGGCGGATACTATTCTGATGTCCAGGCGGGGACCGACTGATTTTAAGCTGTTTGCCATGGGCGCTATTTCCACAAGGTTAGTGGAGTATTGCAGGGATTGCCCCCTGTGGATAGTGGGGGGTGGGGTTCGTTCAAAAAAGGTGCTCATCGCTGTTGATAGCTCCGAAAATGCCCTGAGAGCTGTCGACCATGCCGGTTTCATGCTTTCCGGCACCGATTGCGAGGCAACCATTTTTTATACCATGAGGAATTTGATGCGCTTTGTTCCTCTGGAGGCTCTTGAAGAGGCTTCTGATCTTGAAGAGTTCTGGCGGAACAAGGCGGGTCGGGAGATTGCCCCATATATGAAAAAGGCTAAAGAAATACTTCTTAATGCAGGGCTTTCCGAAGATCAGATCACCACAAAAGTAATAGACGGCAGCCGATCTGCTGCTGACGATATTCTCAAAGAGGCGCGTGAAAACGGTTTTGGAACAATTGTATTGGGCCGCCGGGGTCTTTCGAAAATAAAGGAGCTTTTCATGGGCAGTGTAACCAGCAAAGTTTTGATTAACTCAAGCGGTTTAACTGTTTGGATCATTCACTAATATAAGTAACCGTTCACGGTTTACGGTTCACAGTTAACGGTTGATTGAAACATAAAGGCGGAATGCCTTGATGCTAAACTGAAAACTCAAGTTTATATTGCATGTGACACCCGATACCTGAAACCTAAAAGCTCAGTCTGTCAATATCAGAAGTTCTGCCGATGATAATCATGGCGCTATTCTGACAAAACTCGAAATCAGCGCCCGGAATCAGATGAAATTCGTTCGATAGAATGTCTTTTACAGCAATAACTACCACCTTATATTTATTTCGTATCTTAAGATCATCAAGTGTTTTGCCTATGAACTTATCAGGCACCGCAAGTTCAACGATTTCGTACTCAGGGGAGAGAGGAATGTGTTCTATCAGATTGGGGGAATGGAGTTTTTGGGCAAGCCGTTTGGCTCCTTCTCTTTCAGAGTAAATGATATCTGTTGCTCCTATGGCGGTCAATATTTTGCCGAAAGCATCATTTTTTGCTTTGACAATGATCCGTTTAACTCCAATGCTTACCAGGTTAAGAATAGTCAGAGCATTAGCCTCAAGATTATCGCCCATATTAAGTATAACTGCATCCACATTTCTATTCACAAATTCCGATAAAACCTTTTTATCAGTGGTATCGGCGATAATCGATTCAGTCACCAATTCTTTTATTGCATTCACCCTTTTTTCGTCCCGGTCAATGATGAGTACTTGATGCCCGAGGTTTTCCAGCTCTATAGCTGTGTTTTGCCCGAAAGTTCCCAGGCCTATTACAATGAAATATTTCATAATTAATGTTCTCCTAACTTACGACTATATCTGCTTCCGGGTAAGTAAATGAAGACGGTTTTTGGCGCCCCACCAGAGAATATGCTATGGCAAGGGGCCCTGCACGTCCGACAAACATTGAAAGAATGATCACCACTTTTCCCGCGGAACTCAGCTCCGGGGTTATCCCTGTTGAAAGTCCCACTGTTCCCAGAGCGGATATTACCTGGAAAAGAATATCCAGAGCGGTTGCTTTTTCCGTATGCATGAGTATTCCGGTGGCTGTAAAAACCCACACCATTGCCATGATGATTATGGCAAAAACTTTTCGCATGGTTTCCCGTGAAATCCGGTTTTTAAAAATGAAAACATCATTTCTGCCGGAAAGGTAGGAACGGAGAAAGACCATAAGCAACACAAAGCTGACAGTTTTAATTCCGCCACCGGTCCCGCCTGGTGAAGCTCCCACAAACATGAGAAACAGGATAATCCAGAGACTGGATGTATGCATGCGTTCGATTTCGGTTGTATTGAAGCCGGTGGTTGTAGAGGCGGAGACTGCCTGGAAAATGGAGGTCATAGCTCCTGTTTCCGCAATCCATATAATTCCAGCTCCGATTAGTATCAGAAGAGCCGTGCTCGATAGAACTATTTTTGTGTGTGTCGATAATTTTATGGCTTGTTTGTTAAACCGCTTTTCCGGCAGGAGAACAAAAAGTTCGTACAGGCAAAAAAAACCGATTCCACCGCCTAAGGCAAGAAGGCTGATTATGAGATTGATGGAAAAGCATTCATTGTAAGCCTTCAGGCTGTCGGGGAAAAGGGAGAATCCGGCAGTGCAAAATGCGGACACTGAGTGAAAGGCGGCGAGGTAAAAAGCTTTTTCGCACGGGAAAAATCGCATCCAGGAAAGTCCAAGAAAAATGGTTCCGGCCAGCTCGAATACAAGGGTGAAAAGGAGGATGATTTTTGCAAAGCGGATCATGTCAACAGGGGTTGGCCGGGTTATTGATTGTCTCAGCAAAGTTTGTCCGCTGATAGACAACCTGCCGCCTATACCCAGAACTACAAAGGTTATTATTATCATATATCCCAGACCGCCGATTTGAAAAAGCCCAAGGATAATTATTTGCCCGAAGCGGGAATAGAATGACCCTGTGTCCACAACCACTAATCCGGTTGTAGTTACAGCGGAAGCGGCTGTAAACAGGGCATCCAGAAATGATTGGCGATATTCGCTGGAAGAGGCAGACGGCAGGGTTAGAAGAAAAGCGCCGATAAAAATCAGAAAAAGAAATCCAGCTACAATTAGTTGTATAGATGTGGGTTTTTTAAATAGTCCTATCATAAAAAAGGCTTTTTTATTTATTCATTGGATTTATTATTCTGGATGTTTTCCTCCGTTTTCCATAAGAGCTTTGACCGGTTCGAGGCCGTAAGGGGTGCCTTCTTCTATAGCCTTAAGCACTGTACCGCCTCCGGTAAAAAAGAAGTACTGGGCGTTGTCCATGGCCGCCAGATACAGGCCTGGACTGAGGTTTTTAAATTCCTGGAGTGTATCTCCACCGCCGTAAAGCTTTTGTGCCAGCCTATTCTTGTCAATTGTTCTGTCAAGTTTTTCCGAACCCTCAAAAAAGTGCGGCGTAAAACCCATGACAGCGTTAACAAGGATAGTTTTGGCCGAACTGATAACATCGGCAACCTCAGGAACGTCGAACGATTCAGGAGCAACATCAAGGAAATATCCATATTCGTTTCCGGGTTTAAAATCCATTATGCTTAGTGTCCTGAATTTTCCTTTAACACGTCCCTCAATAGTATCCGACTCGACCAGGAATGGCAGTTCAACGATTTTTTTGTTCTGCTGGTCCTGCTTAACAAGTACTTTGGCCGCATTAATGTCCGGTTCACTCACACCTGCTATCCGAATATCGTATTTGGCGCATAAAAAGGTGTTATAGATAATTCCGCCAAGCAGCAGGTGATCAACCTTCTTGTAAATTTCGTTTAACGGTCCGATTTTGGTGTCGTATTTCGCTCCGGCTACAACCGCCACAAAAGGTCTTTCCGGTTCCAGAACCCTTTTCAGATGAGATATTTCCCTTTGCATCAGAAATCCTGCAAAACTGGGCAGGTGTCTGGTTACATCACAGGTGGAAGCATGGGGCTGCCATGACCCAAAAGCATCGTTGACAAAGACATCGGCAAGGCCGGCAAGTTGCAGGGCAAAACGCTCTCTTGTATCGCCGGTGGCTTCTTCTCCTTCAAACCACCGTGTGTTGGGAAGATAAATACCTCCTATCCGATGGGTGCGAAGATCACGTATATGCCAGTTGATGGATGTGTCGATCTGTTTAATGCCAGCATCAGGATCAACAGGGAACTCAGGCACCGAAAATTTTGTGTGCAGTTTCCGTTCCAGGTATTCAACAACAGGCTGGACGGAAGTGTTGTCTTCAACTTTGATTTTACCTGTTTTCTTATCCCGTGTTCGGCCCACATGAGTCATAAGTATGGGCCTGCCACCCCTTTCAACAATGTTGTATAGAGTTCCCAGGGTAGCGTCAATCCGGTACGGATCCCTGATTATGCCTTTTTTGACCACATTATGGTCAACCCGAACAAGAACAAGCTTATCCCGAAGGTCGGCATCCTGGATAAGGGGCAGGCGGGGATCTATATCCATATTAGCCATGGTGTTTCCTCGAAACTTTTGCAAAATACTACCTTCATCGGAGTGACGACTTTCAAATAACTAAAAAGATGAACATCGAACATCGAACGTCCAACGTCGAATTTTGAATAAGGTATTCTACCAATTTGTAAACTGGCGGAGCGACACGCGGCGCAAGCGCCTGCGCTGCGCGAGCGATTTCATCATTCGATGTTCAACGTTCGATGTTCGATGTTCGACGTTCAAAAAACTCTTTGCTCTGCCGTTTAATTAACAGCTAGCATTTAATGAATTCGTTTTTTTACGAATTCATCATTATTTACTTGGTTCATATTTAAAGGATAGATGCACTCTGGCGCGGTATGCGGCAACTTTTCCATCTTCAACTTTCATGTCAAGTTTAGTAATTTCTGCGATTCTTAAGCTTTTAAGGCTTTTGCCGGCAGTCTCCACAGCATTTTTAGCTGCTTCTTCCCATGAAACATCGCTTGTTCCTACGAGTTCGATAATTTTATAAACACTGTCAGCCATAATTTCCCTCCTTTTATAAATTATAAAAGTTTATAAAAACTGATTGAAAAAATATAGATAACAACTGGTTTATTTGGAAAAAAATAACTTAAAACAGAAAATATTATAAATTTTGTATGATTGTCAAGAACGATTAGAAAAGACAGCTAAAGAGAAGGCTGATCCTTATTGAGATTGCTTTGTTGTTTCGCTCTTTATTATAATGACAGAGCAAAGGTTTTCATAAGACGCAATATTATGTTTTTTAGTTTTAACTTGACTATTGTCGTGCTATGGTTTATTTAAGAAAAATAGCATATTATGTCCGATTAACGAATAGAGACCTTTGCAAACATAAAGTTGCTGATTATGATTCCATCATTAAAATTTGATTCCGATAATAATATCATTGAATTTAATGGAGTGCTTGCTTCCTTCCACTGTCACCATTACAACTGTGGCTTATTAAAAGCGATCGAAGAAATCCCCAGTATTGACGGACAGGGTGTAATTATAGAAACCGCTGCTGAAGAATTTTTTCAAAAATTTAAGCAGATTCTGGCCGGTGAGTCAAAAGAGATCTCTCCTATTAAGGCGTTGGAGGAAGCAGAGGAGCTTTATCGATTCATGGGTTTTGGCAGGTTGGATTTAAGCAAACTTACTGAAAGTGGTGGTATTGCTTATGCAGACTCTTCTTACTTTGTGGTATCGTGGCTGGCAAAGTATGGTCGCAGAGAGACCCCTGTCTGTTCCTTTACGTGTGGATATATCGCGGGAATACTTGGCGTAATCTTTGATGCTACGCCATATACATATGAAGTAAAAGAAACGCAATGTATGGTATTGCGTTACGACCGTTGTGAATTTACTGTATCGAAGAAAGCAAATGACGATTGACAGCAAAAAAATAATCGAGTTGGGTTCGAGCCTCCCTCTCGCAAGTAATGAAAAAGGCATTATGGCCGCATTTGGCGTATATGTGGCTATGAACTATAATGAATTCTATTTTAAATTGGTTTCAAAAATCATCAATATGGTGGGTGATAAAGAAGCTGTGTCAGTGGAGCAAAAGCTCTACGATGCAGTATTGGCATGCGGTTATCATACCTTCCATGGAGCACGAACATCTATGCATTGGCGGGATTTCATTCTTCCAATGATTAAAACTCCGGAGGATGAGGTTCACGCCCTGGTTGCTTTTACGAATGTTTTTGGCATCGGGTATATTGAGGTAGAAGAACTGATTCCTGGGAAAAAACTTGTCACTACAGTAAGAAATGCCTACGACCCTGGTCGTTATCTGGAAGAATACGGCCCCCAGCCTCGAGGACGGTGCTATATGTTCAATGCCTGCACCGCATCATATATGGACCTTGTTTATGCTCCCAAATATCCGGACGGCATGGGGACCTTTGTTTCAAAAGAAGTGACGTGTCGTTCAATGGGTGATTCTATTTGCAAATTCGTCGCTGAACTCGTCCACCCAAGGTAAGCTGTATATAATGAATTTGCGAAGTGATAAAACAATTAAATGGTCTTCAGAAGTTGATCCGTACGAAATATTGCATTCCTTGCCGGATGCGGTTTTTACCACGGACCACCAGATGAGGATCAACTATTTCAACCTGGCGGCGAGCACAATAACCGGTTTCAAGCCTCAAGAAGCTCTGGGGATGTACTGCAAAGATGTCCTTAAATCTGATACCTGTGAAACAGAATGCCCCATTAAGAAAGCACTCGATTCCAACGAAAATATCTTTAATATCGAGTCGGTTATAACTACTGTTACTGGGGAACAAATCACTATACTCATAAGCGCTTCGCTCCTCTCCGACTCATCTGGCTATGTTGTTGGCTATATGCATGTCTTTAGGGATATCTCGCCTATTAAAAAAATCATGTCCGACCTGGAAATATCCATCAACAACCTGGCTGAAAGAAATGTTGAATTAGACAATACACTCAAAGAGCTTAAATCAACACAAAAGCAACTTCTGCATGCACAAAAAATGGAATCGATGGGGACATTGGCAGGGGGGATTGCCCATGATTTTAATAATCTTTTGAGTGGTATTTTAGGATATGCTTCTCTTCTCAAAATCAAAATCGACCCCGACCGTCTTATCTATAAGTACGCAGATACGATAGAGCAATCGGCTGTCAAGGCATCCAAGCTTACACAACAGCTATTGGCCTTTAGTCGCGGCGGGAATTATCAAGCCCAAGTCATAAATCTCAACAGAGTAATTGAAGAAACACTCCACATTCTTGAAAGAACTATATTCAAAAAAATTCAAATATCAAAATCGCTTGATTCTGATCTGTGGACAGTAGAGGCAGATCCATCACAAATCGAACAGGTCTTGATGAACTTAGCTATTAATGCCTGCGATGCAATGCCAACCGGGGGCAAGCTTACCGTGACAACGGAGAATTTTCATCTTGATGATTCTAATGGCTATATAGAGGCAATTCCTGGAAACTATGTAAAAATGTCGATCTCAGATACTGGGGAGGGGATACCAGAGGGAATTCAGAGCAAAATATTTGATCCTTTTTTTTCTACCAAGGGAAAGGAAAAGGGAACCGGACTGGGGCTTGCTGTGGTTTACGGTATTGTGAAAAACCATGGGGGCTATATTAATTTAAAGAGCGCCCCGGCTAAAGGGACCACCTTTGAAATTATCCTTCCAATGTCCGATAAGACTGAAGAGACGACCGATATTGTAACGGAATTAAAGGTTAAGGGCGGACGTGAAACAATACTCTTAGTAGATGATGAAGAGGTGTTAAGAAGTCTTGGGCAAGAAATACTCATCCAAAATGGGTACACAGTATTTTTGGCTTCCAACGGCATAGAGGCTATTCAACTGTATGAAAAACAAGAAGGCAATATAGATCTGGTCGTTCTTGACATGATCATGCCCAAGATGGACGGTCTGGAAACATATAAGCACCTAAAAGAGATGAACCCTTCTTTGAAGATTCTTATAACCAGTGGTTACAGCCACGATAGCCAAAGTCATAAGGAATTTCGAAATGGGATAGAGGGTTTTATCCAAAAACCGTATAAGATCGATACGCTGACAAAAAAAGTTAGAGAAGTTTTAGACATGAACAGGTAAGATCTCAGGTGGATCGGTACATATCTTCGCAATAAATCGCTCAACTTAAGTTTAAAAATAACTGGACCCATCCCAGCAATGTGTGCATAATTTGTTTTTTGGCAGACCAATTGCTTCCACAACATGTTCAAGCTTTTGATATGTTAAAGAAGTCAGCCTTAATCTGCTCCGTATTTTATCTACCATAGCTCTATTTTTTTCTGATCCGGCTATAGCGTATTCATCTATCGTTTTTTCAGCGCCGCTTTCAAGTTCTGCTATTGCTTTACGTCCTGCAAGATTCAGTGTTGATCGTGATATGGAAAAATTGAGAAATTCACATGGATATAGCAGGGTAGGGCATGCGGTTCTCATATGAACCTCTTTTGCCCCGTAGTCGAATAATATTTGAACATTCTCCTGTAGCTGCGTGCCTCTTACAATTGAGTCGTCACAAAAAAGTATTCTTTTGCCCTCTATCAATGCTTTAACTGGGATTAGTTTCATTTTTGCAACAAGATTTCTCAGACTTTGTTCCTGAGGCATAAAACTCCTGGGCCATGTAGGCGTATATTTTACAAAAGGTCTGATATATGGAATATGTTTTTCGTTAGCATAACCGATGGCATGTCCGATTCCTGAATCAGGAATACCCGCAACAACATCAATATTGATATTGTCATTTCTTGCAAGGGCTCTGCCGCATTTATAGCGCACTGTTTCAACGTTTATTTCTTCGTAGCTTGAGGCAGGATAGCCATAATATACCCACAGGAATGAGCAAATCTGCATTTTGTCGCCCGGTTTTTTCCTTTGCTCGTGTCCGTCAGCGGTGATAAAAACAATTTCGCCCGGGCCAAGATATTTATCGATTTCAAAGCCCAGGTTTGGCAAGGCGCATGTTTCAGAAGATGCGGCATAAGCACGATTTTTTTTGCCGATTATTATTGGGGTTCTGCCTAATTTGTCTCTTGCAGCGTAAATGCCGTGTTTGGTGAGTAGAAGTATGGAACAGGAACCTTTAATAGAATCTTGAGCATTAATAATCCCTTCTTCAAAGGATCCTTTTTCACAAATAAGCATTCCAATTAATTCTGTAGGATTGGTGTCGCCGCCACTTGTTTCTGAAAAATGCATTTTTTTGCTGTACGCTTTTTTTGCCAGCTCTTCAATGTTATTTATCTTGCCGACTGTGGCTATGCTGAATGTGCCTAAATGAGAACCGATAATTAATGGCTGAGAATCATTGTCGCTGATTACCCCAATTCCTTTACGGCCATTCAGGTGAGGGAGATCGTCTTCAAATTTTGTTCTGAAATAATTGTTTTCGATATTATGAATGAACCTGATATGTCTTTTGGAATTGTTTACAGCAAGCCCGGCGCGTTTTGTTCCGAGATGTGAATGATAATCGGTTCCATAAAAGAGGTCATTAACACAATCCTCTTTAGAAACCACTCCAAAAAATCCCCCCATAATAACTCCTTCCTGTGATTATTATTACAACTCATAAAAAATACAGTAATTCTAATTATGATGAATTCGTAAAAAGTCGAATTCATTAATTATGGCATTTGTTATTCTTTAAAATTAGAATTGCTGAAGAAATGTTATGCATAACTTTAATGGATGATAATAATCAAGATCTATGTTGGCTCTGAAGAATATATTTTGTCGGATCTATTATACCTGCTTCTTTAAAACCCTGTTTTCTTAAAAGGCAGCTATCGCAACGGCCGCATGCCAGATTGTTCGGAGCTGGGTCGTAGCAACTGTGGGTTAACGAATAGTCCACTCCAAGCTCAATACCTTTTTGTATGATTTTCGCTTTAGTCATATTAATCAGCGGAGTTCTGATTTTTATTTTTGTTATGCCCTCCACACCTGCCTTTGTGGCCAGATTTGCCATACGTTCAAAAGCAGCGATATATTCAGGCCTGCAGTCAGGGTATCCGCTGTAATCGATAGCGTTTACACCGATAAAAATATCGGATGACCGGATAACTTCCGCGAGCGCAATGGCGTATGACAGGAATATGGTATTTCTTGCCGGAACATAGGTGACAGGTATCTCTTTTGCAATATTTCGTATGTTTCTGTTTTTAGGCACATCTATATTATCAGTCAGGGCTGAATGACCGATATTTGTAAGATCTATATTTGTTATCAGGTGCTTTGCCGCACCAATCGCATCGGCCACTCTTTTAGCCGCAGATAGTTCAACGGAGTGGCGCTGTCCATAAAAAAAAGTTAAACAGTATATTTCAAAACCTTCATGTTTTGCAATTGCCGTGACAGTAGCGGAATCGAGACCGCCGCTAAGCAGGACTACAGCCTTTTTTCTTTCAATCATATTTTTTCGTTAGTCCCTTTTTCAAAAAAATGTCTCACGCAAAGGCGCCAAGACGCCAAGAAAAAATCGTTTTCAATTCAATCCGCAGATTACCCCAGTGCCATCTGCCGGAAAGTTTTTGGTGGATTCGCTCCGCTTAATCCACCCTACAAACTAAGTTGAGGAGCGAAGCGACATCATTATTCATTATTCGATGTTGGGTTCATTTTTTTTCTCTTCTCCCCTATACCTTTGCGTCTTTGCGCCTTTGCGTGAGGCCTCAATTGAAGTTATACTCCCTTTTGTATTTCAGGCCATATTATCTTATGTAATTGAAGATGGAGTCTTATGTTTAGATTGTCTTCAAGTATCCATTTTGCTAATTTTGCGTATTCCATTTTTCCGGACACAGGAGAAAAGAGGATGTGGTTTACGGGAAATTCAGGGCTGATCAACTTGATGATTTTTCCGGCAAATTCATAATCCTCGCGGTTTGCAATAACAAATTTGACCTGGTCTCTTGGGTTGAGTTTTTTCAGATTGTTTAGATCATTTTTATTACTCTCTCCACTTGCCGGGCATTTGATATCGATAATTTTTATACACCGTTTATCAACAATACTTATATCAAAACTTCCGTTTGTTTCCATCAATACTTCATATCCTTTTTCAAGGAGGCAGTATATTAAATCCGGGGTTTCTTTTTGAACCAGGGGCTCTCCTCCTGTAATTTCAATAAGCGGGCAATTGTAAGTTGCGACACGGTCAAGAATTGCCGCAATCTTCATTTCCGAACCTTTATCATAAGCATAGCAGGTGTCGCAGTATGAACATCTTAGATTGCAACCGGTGAGCCTCACAAAGACGCAGGGAAGACCACTATGAATAGATTCACCCTGTATGCTGTAGAATATTTCGTTAATTAAAAGCGCCATGGCAGTTTTCTTCTGAGTTGACTTTGTATAAAAAACAGTGTTAGGAGTTAAGAGACTGATAAAATAGATAATTACTTTAACTTAACACCTAACACTTAAATACCTAACACCTAAATCAAATGAAAACAATAGGTCTGCTTAAAAATACTGTGCAGGAATATGCTTGGGGATCTTATACGGCTATACCTGAACTTTTGGGAAAAGATTCACCTTCAAACAGACCACATGCTGAACTTTGGATGGGTGCGCATCCAAAGTCTCCATCAATGGTTAATTGTGAAGGGGAATGGATATCTTTAATCGAGTTAATTAAAAACAATCCAATAGATATTCTTGGGGAAAAGACAGCAAACAGATATGGCAACAGGCTTCCTTATCTTTTAAAGGTACTTGCAGCGGCAAAACCGCTTTCCATCCAGGCCCATCCCAGTTTGAAACAGGCTTCTGCCGGTTTTGAAAGGGAAAACAGTCTTGGGATTCCAATGAATGCCTTTAACAGGAATTATAAGGATGATAATCACAAGCCGGAGTGTATTTGTGCCTTGACCCCTTTCTGGGCATTGAACGGTTTTCGCAAAATATCAGACATTCTTTCACTCTTGGAGAAAATTTGTCCGCAAAGTTTTAACAAGGAGCTTGATGATCTTCGAAATCAGCCCGATCATGTGGGCTTAAAAAGATTTTTTAATGATCTAATGGCAATGGATTCCGACCGACAAAAACTTCTTATAAACGACGCGGTAAAAAATGCGCAAAAGCTTTCGGAACATAATCAAGTTTTTGAGTGGATGCTTAATCTGCACAATGAGTATCAGGAAGATATTGGAATTTTTTCTCCTGTAATATTAAACCTGATTTGCCTTGAACCGGGTCAGGCTATGTTTCTTCAGGCAGGTGAGCTTCATGCCTATCTTGATGGAGTGGGGATAGAATTGATGGCAAACTCGGACAATGTGTTAAGGGGTGGACTTACACCAAAGCATGTGGATGTTCCTGAGCTTTTAAAGGTTCTCAACTTTGAAGAAAGGGAGATAGATATACTTTCAGCACAGAAAAGAAGTAATTGTGAGTATGTATATTTAACCCCTGCAGATGAATTTGAGCTGTCTGTAATTACTGATGACAAAAGTATAAACTATACAAGTTCTGAAAAAAGGAGCATTGAGATAATTCTTTGTACTGATGGCGAGGCGACAATAAAGGATATTGGTAAAAATGTTTCTGTTGTCCTTGTTAAAGGGGTATCGGTTGTTATCCCTGCTTCTGTCGAAAGATACGGCATTAAAGGTGAAGGAACATTTTATAAGGCTTCGGTTCCTATATAACGCTTGAACAAAAAAATATCTTGACATTTAAAGTTTGAAAATATATTTAATCACAATTATTAATTAAATAATTTTTAAAAGATGTTTTTAAGGTAATTAAATGACGCAGAATTTTTCAGGCAAATTTTATAGTTATTATTGGTATTTTTATAATACCGGTCTGCCTGTGGTGCGTTAAATAAACTAAAAAATCATTAAATGCAAAAAGCCGTGGGTAGAATAAAGCCCACGGCTTTTTTTGTTTTTAAAAGGCTGTGGGTGGATAACTCATCATGGTCTTTTTGCGCAAAAGGAGGATGTGAAACATGACTATTTTAGGAAAAAGAATTCGGATGGAACGTATCATTAACAGGAAATCAGGTAATACCGTAATTGTTCCAATGGATCACGGTGTTTCGGTGGGCCCTATTGATGGGTTGCTGGACATGAAGGGAATAATAGAAAAGGTGGCAAGTGGAGGCGCAAATGCCATTGTTGAACACAAAGGGCTTGTTGGAGAAGGCCATCGCGGAGGGGGAATAGACATAGGTTTGATCCTGCACCTTTCCGGATCAACGAGTCTCTCGCCTTATCCAAACGCCAAAACTCTGGTCTGTTCGGTTGAAGAAGCGATTAAATTGGGCGCTGACGCGGTATCCATTCATGTAAATCTTGGCAATGGTGGTGAAAAAGAGATGTTGAATGATTTTGGCAGGGTAAGCTATAATGCGCGAACATGGGGAATGCCTCTTCTCGCTATGATCTATCCAAGGGGTGAGAAAATCAAAGATGAGTATGATGTAAATGTAATCAAACATGCGGCCCGTCTTGGGGATGAGATGGGAGCGGATATTGTAAAGGTTTCATATACCGGATCAACAGAGACATTTAGAGAGGTTGTAGCTGGTTGTTCTATTCCGGTTGTGATTGCCGGCGGCGAGAAAATGGATTCAGATATGGATATTCTGGAAATGGTAAAGGGAGCTATTGATGCCGGAGGCGCCGGAGTTTCCATAGGCCGTAACGTATTCCAGCACAAAGATCCTGCGAATATGGTTAGAGCTATTTCCGGTATTGTAAATGATGGCATGAACGTGGACGATGCAATTAAGTTTTTGCAATAATCGGCTGTATGATATAGGTTCAACGGTTCAAAGGTTCAAGGTTACAACCCTGCCCGTTCGCTAAGCTCGTGAGGCGGGTGGGATGGTTTAGATTTCAGTGAACCCTGAACCTTTGAACCGTGAACCATGAACCAAACAATGGGGATATATGCTATGAAAAAAATCTGGGTAAAGGTAGATCCATGGGACAAAAAATTAGTAACAACCGCTCTTGAAGGAGGAGCGGAAGCTATAATGGTTCCAAAAGGATATTCTAAAAAGGTCAAGGAACTGGGCAGAATACAAACAATTTCCGAAGATGGAGATTTAAAGCCTGGCAAAGATGTTCTTTTTTTTATAATAAAAAGCGGTGAAGACGAAGATGAGATTGTAAAGCTTTGTAAAAACAAGAAGGTGGTTCTTCAGTGCAGCGATTGGACAATAATTCCTCTTGAAAATCTTATAGCAAAGGGCGCAGATGTTATTGCTCAGGTTCATAGCTTTAATGATGCGCAGACCGCTTTCAGCATTTTGGAAAAGGGAGTTGATCATATCCTGATTCATACTACAGATGTTATGGACCTGAAAAAAACACTGTCATTAATTGCTTCAGTGGAGGATAAAACAGTTCTTGAAGAAGCCAGCATTGTAGATATTTGTTCAATTGGTATGGGAGACAGAGTTTGTGTGGATACTTGTACATCAATGCCTCCTGGTCAGGGGATGCTGGTTGGGAACAGCAGCAGCGCCTTGTTCCTTGTTCATGCGGAAAGCGTTTCGAATCCTTATGTGGCTCAAAGGCCATTCAGGGTCAATGCCGGACCTGTTCATGCATACACAAGAGTTCCCGGCGGAAAGACCAGATATCTTTCTGAGCTTTCAGCAGGTGACCAGGTATTGCTTGTCGATTTTAAGGGGAATACAACGACCGGCATTGTTGGTCGGCTAAAGATCGAAAAACGTCCATTAATGCTTATAAGGGCGCTGGCCGGCGGACGGGAGGTGACGACTATCCTTCAGAATGCGGAAACCATCCGTCTTACCGATCCTGAAGGCAAGCCTGTATCGGTTGTAAATCTTGTCGCTGGAGACAAGGTGCTGATAGCTCTTGAGGAATGCGGCAGACACTTTGGTCACAAGATAGATGAAACAATAACCGAAAAATAATTAATATACAGGATTCAGGAAAACAATGGCAGATAGCGATAAAAATAAAACAGACACTTCAGATTCTCGTATCATCCCCTTAAGAAAATCGATAGATGGGATCGACGAGAAGATTCTTGACTTAATTAATAAAAGACTTCTCATTGCAAAGGAGATCGGGAAAATCAAGGAAGAACGTAGTGAGCAGGTGTTTGACAGTGCTCGTGAGGCTATAGTCATTCGAAGGCTTTTAAATCTTAATAAAGGCCCTGTAGGCAAAGAAGCGCTTCGTAATATATACACCGAGATAATTGCCTTATCCCGCAATATTCAGAAAAAAGAAATTGTTACATACCTTGGTCCCAATGCTACATTCACCCATATTGCCGCCATGAACCATTTTGGACATTCTGTTTCATTTGTTCCACAACCGAGCATTCGTGACGTATTCCGTGAAGTCGAAAAGGAGGTATGTAATTATGGCGTGGTTCCGGTGGAGAATTCGATTGAAGGGACTGTAAATTATACTTTAGATCTTTTCTTTGAATCGGACTTGAAAATTTGTGCAGAGATATATCATACTATATCCCATGATCTTTTATCAAAGACAGGTGTTCTGGAAGATATTGAAACAATCTATTCGCACCCTCATGCTTTTGCCCAGTGCCGCAGGTGGCTTGAAAAACATCTTCCCAAATCTGTGCTTGAGGAATGCAGCAGCACATCTCGTGCCGCACAAAAAGCAGCGGAAAAACCGACGTTAGCGGCAATTGCCGGCAGAGAAGCAGCTCGTATGTATAATCTGAAGGTTGTTACTTCAGGGATCGAAGACTTTTCGAGAAATGTAACAAGGTTCCTGGTAATCGGACGAGATGAGATGCACAGTACCGGAAAGGACAAAACTTCGATAATGTTTGTTACAGCTCATGTGCCGGGTGCTTTGCACAATGTTTTAGAGCCGATCGCCAAAGCAGGAATAAATATGGTAAAGCTTGAGTCGCGGCCCACTAAATATGAAAACTGGAACTACTTCTTCTTTGTTGATATTGAAGGCCATATTGAAGATTCCAAGGTAGAGGAAACCTTGACCAAGATGAAGAGTCTTTGCATGTATCTAAAATGTCTTGGGTCGTATCCAAGGGCATAGGTTAGAGGATTGATGATTGTCGATTGATGATTGAAAAGACAAAGCGAATCCCGCCTATGCGGGACAACAATCATAAATCCAAAGAGGTCGGAAGTCAGAGGTCGGAGGCCGAAGGACAGAAATCAAAACTCAAAATTTAGAATTATACTTAATGCTTAAAAGGCTTTTTACAAATGATTGATTCAAATACATCTTTATATGCAGTGCTTGGAGATCCGATATCCCACAGTTTGAGTCCTGTTATGCATAATAGCGCTTTTACTCACACAGGCTACAACGGAGCATATCTTGCATTCAATGTAAAGGATAGGGATCTGGCTTCCGCAATAAGCGGAATAAGGGCTCTGGGCATAAAGGGTGCCAGCGTCACCATACCTCATAAGGTAGAAGTGATGAAGTTTCTTGATAGTATAGATGAAAAGGCTTTAAAGATCGGTGCTGTCAATACTATTGTTAATAGAGACGGAAAACTTTTTGGTTATAATACGGATTGTCTTGGCGCCACGCATGCATTATTGGAGAAGACAGGTATCAAAGATAAGGATGTGGTTATTCTTGGCTCCGGCGGAGCTGCACGCGCAATAGGCTTTGGCATAGTATCAGAGGGGGGAAGATTAACCATTTTAGGTGTTTTAAAGGATGAAGGAGAGAATCTGGCAAGGGACCTTGGGGTTAATTATTACCATGCTTCAGAGTTTAAGAATATTGATTGCCAGATATTGATAAATGCGACTCCTGTTGGAATGACACCAAATACAAAAGCAATGCCGGTACAAAGAGAAGATTTAAACAAAGACATGGTTGTCATGGATATTGTTTACAATCCGATAAAGACACGTCTTTTAAAGGAGGCCGAAGACATCGGCTGCATTACCGTAGACGGAGCTTCGATGTTTGTCTATCAGGGAGCTGCCCAGTTTGAAATGTGGACCGGAGAGAAAGCGCCTGTTGATATAATGAGAAGGACTGTGCTGGATGCACTCGGAAAATGATCGAGATAAAATCGCAAAAGATAAAAAAGAGTGTTGAGATCGCGGTTCCTGGATCAAAGAGCTATACCCACAGAATATTGATTGCCGCAGCCCTGTCTGATGGAGTCTGCACCATAGAGAATTGTCTGAAAAGTGAAGACACTCTATTTACTATGAGCGCTCTCAGGCAATTTGGTGTCAGGATAGATGATTGCGATGACAGGATAGTAGTACACGGGATAAACGGCATATTAAAGTCGTGCAGCGATCCTGTCTATCTTGGAAATTCCGGAACATCCATGCGTCTTTTAACCGGAGTAGCGGCGCTTGGAGACGGCATGTGTACGCTTACAGGTACAGAGCGCATGTTTGAAAGGCCTATTCAGGATCTTTTAGACGGTTTGAACCAGATCGGAGTTTTTGCTCGCAGCGTTAACAAGAATGGATGCCCTCCGGTCGAGATGAGAGGGGGAAGAGTAAAGGGTGGCGCTTTATCTCTGAAATGCAAGATAAGCAGCCAGTATCTCTCCTCGCTTCTCTTAATGTCGCCCTATACAGAAGATGGCCTTGAAATAACCGTTACAGAGGGGCTTGTCTCCAGACCGTATGTAGATATGACCGTTGATATAATGACGAGGCTTGGGGTTAAGGTCATACGTGATGGATACAGGAGATTTACGGTTCATGGCCGGCAGGCGTATAGAGCGGGTTCGTATATGGTGGAGCCGGACTGTTCACAGGCAGGATATTTCTGGGCTGCTGCTGCAATAACAGGTTCAAGGATCAAGGTTAAGGGGATTACAGGGGCAACGAGGCAGGGTGATGTCCGTTTTGCAGAGGTGCTTGAATCGATGGGCTGCAGGGTATTTCATGAAGATGATGGAATTGTTGTTTCAGGTGGGCCTCTCTCTGCCGTTGAGGTCGATATGGCTGACATGCCGGATATAGTTCCGACTCTGGCCGTTGTTGCAGCCTTTGCCAAAGGCAGAACTCTTATAAAGAACGTAGCTCATTTAAAGGCAAAGGAGAGTGATCGTCTGGGTTCTGTTGTAAATGAACTTTTAAAGATGGGGATAGAAGCAAGCTGCACCGATTCCGGCATGATTATTAATGGCGGAAATCCTTGTGGGGCTGAAATAAGCACTTATGACGACCATCGCATAGCCATGAGTTTTGCTCTTGCTGGTCTTGTGGTCTCCGGTATTTTCATCAAGGACGAAAAGTGTGTGGAAAAGTCATTTCCTGATTTCTGGAATGTTTTTGAAAAATTGTATAACTCTAATTGAGCCAAAGCTCAATTAGGAAGGGGCCAGGTGTCAGTATTCAGGGGTCGGTAAGAGATATACGTCTAAGATAGAATTGAAATATTATAAAAAATCGCTCGATTCAGATAGCTGATCCCCGATCCCTGCCCCCCGACAACTATCAATTGAGTATTTTGCTCAATTGAGGTTATTATGAACATATTTTTGACAGGATATAGATGTACCGGCAAAACTTCTGTGGGAAAGTCTCTTGCTCAGACTCTTGGATGGTCTTTTATCGATGCTGATAAAGAGCTGGTGGAAACATATTCCATGAGCATTAATGATATTGTATCAAAAGAGGGATGGGATTCTTTTCGTGAAAAGGAAAAAGGAATTCTAAAAAAAATCTGCGGCCTTGATAAGCATGTGGTTGCCACAGGAGGCGGGGTAATTCTTGATAGTGAAAACGTTGAAAGTATGAAAAAAAGCGGGGTGGTTGTCTGGTTGAGGGCAGAGCCGGAAACAGTTAAAAAAAGAATTTTGCAGGATAAAACAACCGGAGATTTTCGCCCCTCATTATCTTCAAAAGGATTAGTTGAAGAGATTGAAGAAATTCTTCTGGACCGGAAGCCACTCTATGAGAAAGCAATGAATTTTTTTGTAGATACGGACGATCGCAGTATAGACGATATATGCGGTAAGATCATGGGGGAACTGAAAGAGCCTAAAGTAAAAAGATAAGTTACAAGTGAACTAAAGTGCCTAAAGTGCCTAAAGTGAGCTAAAGTTAATGAGTCGCTTCACTCCACCTTTTATATAAAATTGGCTGCGCCCAAGGCGCATTCCTTAACTTCAGGCATTTTAGACACTTTATAAGGAGTAAACATGCCAGGTAGCAGCTTTGGAACATTATTTAGAATTACCACATGGGGTGAATCCCACGGAAAAGGCGTTGGCGTTGTCGTTGACGGATGTCCGCCAAAGATACCTCTTGATGAAGATGTTATCAGATCAATGCTGGATCGCAGACGTCCGGGAAGGTCCCTGGCAAGTACCGGTCGCAGAGAACCGGATGAACCGGTTATTATGTCAGGCGTTTTTGATGGAATGACAACAGGCACACCTGTTATGATTATGATATATAATAAGGATGCCGATTCAAGGGCTTACGAGCCTTATGCTGAGCTGTTTCGGCCAGGCCACGGCGATATAACATACCAGGCCAAATATGGAATACGGGACTGGCGGGGCGGTGGCCGTGCATCCGCGAGGGAAACAGCGGCAAGGGTGGCGGCAGGCGCTGTTGCAAAAGCGCTTCTTGACAGAGAAAAGATAAAGGTTTTCGCATATACTGCAGAGATTGGCGGTGTCAGAGCAGAGAAGCGTGACTTGGGAGTTATGGACAGAAACATGTTTTATTGTCCTGATATGGATGCTGCGGAAAAGATGAAGAAGCGTGTAATAGATGTAAAAAAAAAGGGAGATTCAATAGGGGGTATTGTTGAAATCCTGGCAAAAGGGGTTTCCCCGGGATTGGGTGAGCCTGTGTTTGACAAGCTTGATGCAGACCTGGCAAAGGCTTTGATGAGTATTGGGGCAGTAAAGGGGGTAGAGATCGGGGCAGGTTTTAAAGCTGCTGCAATGACCGGATTTGAAAATAATGATCAGATAACTCCACAGGGATTTTCTACAAACAATGCCGGCGGCATACTTGCGGGCATATCTAACGGAGATGATATTCTGATAAAGGTGGCGGTAAAGCCGATTCCTTCCATCGCTATTGAGCAGAAGACAGTTGACTGCTTTGGAAATCCGGCAGCTATTTCAATAAAAGGGCGTCATGATGTTTCTGCAATACCGCGTATCAATGTTGTGTGTGAGGCAATGGTAAGTCTTGTGCTTGCCGATCATCTTTTAAGGCAAAGGGCGATTCAATGAGCAGTACTACAATAGGCATAATAGGCGGAACAGGCAGTATGGGGCGCTGGTTTGAGAGATTCTTTACAGGGGCAGGGCACAATGTTTTAATTTCCGGCCGCAAAACAAAAATCTCCTTTAGAGATGTTGCGGAAAAATGCGATGTTGTTATTTTGAGTGTTCCCCTTGACGCGGCCATACCTCTTTCCAGGGAGATAGGTCCGCTTCTGAGTCAGGATCAGCTCTTGATGGATTTATGCTCACTTAAAGAAGATATTATGGAAAGCATGCTGAGTTGTACATCTGCCGAGGTGATTGGTACACATCCCCTGTTTGGGCCTTTTACCGGTTCGATAAAAGGGCAAAATGTAGTAGTATGTCCAGGCAGGGGAACAGTTTGGCTTAACTGGTTCGAGGAAATACTTCGGGCAGAAGAAGCTGTTGTTACGCGTATGGAGCCAGCCACGCATGACAGGAATATGGCTGTTGTACAGGGACTTACACACCTTTTGACTATATGCATGGGAAGGACGCTTCAGAAGATGAATATGGCGCCTGACCAGGCCATGTTTTATTCAACTCCGGTTTTCAGGATAAAGGCCGATCTAATAGGACGTCTTTTTTCACAGGATATTGAGCTTTACGCAAACCTGATAGGCAAAAACAGGCATGTTAAAGAGGCGCTGGAAACCTTTATGTCTGCGATGGAGGAAGGGAAGGAATCTCTTTTATCCGGACAGGAAGAAGATAAAATTGCTTACCTGGAAAATATACGCGGTTTTCTGGGAGATTTTTGCCGGCACGGTCTTAATGAAAGTAATAAAATCATAAATGATCTTTATAATAAATAGGTGTTAAGTGTAAGCCTTTAATCCTCTAATCCTATTTCTTAACATAACTTTCGAAGTCTTTTTCAAGAAGAAAACGGGATACCATTTCACTGACTTTGTCAGCCGTGTCTATACGATAAATGCCGTTTTCATCGCGTCCTGCTTTTTTTTTGGCATTTTCAACAATTGTTTTCAGAGATTGTGTTGTTATCTCCACATTTAAATGAACCGTAATAGTATCTTTTACTTCAGACATTTTCTCATAGCTCCTTTTTTGCCATACTTTTTCCTGTGAAAGGTTTTGAAAAGTTTTAAGCGGAATCAATATTGTCTCTCAATAAAATGCCTGGCATGTCGGCAGCGCAGGCTGGAATCAGATAATTTTAAATATTTTATAGCGTTCGTCAAGGAATTTAATTTTGCTTTACCTTGACAGCAACCCATCATATATTTTATATATTCCGCATTTTTAAGGGGTTATTATAAACATTACGAGAGGAAGATGAGATGAAACATGCTAAGAGAAATATTGTGTTTTGCGGTGTAATAGCCGTTATTTTCTTTTTGACAGGGGCACTATGGGCTGGTGAAACGGAAAAGATCAATATTAACAAGGCATCAGTAGAAGAGCTTGTTCAACTTAATCGGATTGGCCCAAAATATGCCGCAAGAATTGTGGAATACAGGGAGAA
>JAUVHU010000029.1 GCA_030593145.1 Desulfobacteraceae bacterium | reverse complement strand
CAATTGAGATGTTCATCTAAAATGCAAGAACTCGGCTTAACGGCCTCAAACAGCTTGCATTTCTTGACGATAAACATCTCAATTGCTTTTTTCCCAAAATGCTCAAAGCCGTTCACAAAAGACTTTTTACGAAACCATCATTCTTTAACGGTCTGATGTTTTTCCGAATACCGAGTTTAAAAATGCACTAAAGGCTTTTGTCATATTAAAAACATTCAGAGGATTAACCAGAAGTCTCTTGATGTAGTTTCCGATTACTTGAGGCCGCAGGTAGAATTCTTTCATGAAGCGTTGTTGGTAATATAGGAGCTTCTTCTTAGATAAACCATTCGGGACATAAACAACATCCAGCAGGTTCATTTTTTCGAAATCTTTGTTTATTTTTCCGTGTTGCTCCGCAATATCATACATTTCTGAACCTGGAAAAGGAGTAAGCATAAATATACTTATATCATTTAATGGTATGCTTTTAGCGAACTTGATGGTATTTTTCATGGTTTCTTCTGTTTCGTATGGGAGTCCAAAAATAAAATACCCCTTGCTCAAGATCCCGGCTTTATGAGTCAATCTTACAGCTTTTTTAATCTGATTAATTGTAATTTGTTTTTTAGCAAAATCTAGGATTTTCTGATTCCCGGATTCTATACCATAATTTATCTGCCAGCAACCAGAGTGTTTCATCAGCTTTAACAATTCAATGTTATCCACCGAATTAACCCTGCCGCTGCAGCTCCATGCAATATTCCATTTTGATCTCAATATTCCTTTACATATTTTTTCTACTCTTTTCTTCTTTAAAAGAAATTGATCATCCTCAAAAATAATTTCTTTGATATTGAATTTCTTTATCAGATAATCAACCAATTCCAAAATATACTCAGGGCTGTGAAATCTGATCCTGCGGCTGAAAACAGAAGTATCACAAAATATACATTTATGGGGGCAGCCCCTTGAAGATATAATGTAAGCAGAAGGAAGTCTTTTATATTTAAACAGGGCAGGATGATAATTGTGTGGAAAACCATCAAGAAGATCCCATGCAGGAAAAGGAAGGGAATCCATATCTTTTACAGGCGCCCGCGGGGGAGAAAAGAAAATTTTCCCGTTTTCTCTTATGGCAACCCCCGGTACAGTTGAAGGTGTTCTGCCGGCAGCCAAAGTTTCAACCAGATCAACGATTGTATGTTCGCCTTCCCCGATTACGCCGTAGTCAAAAACAGGATAATCCTTAAGTGTCTTATCGGGAACTGCTGTAAAGTGCGGGCCTCCTATCACAATTGGTATGTATGGATAGATTTTTTTGACCATACGCGCCAATTTTACAGTTCTAACGATTGAGGGGGTAACAGCGGTTAGAGCAATTATATCCGGCCGAAATTTTTTTATTTCTTCAATGGTTTTTTCATATGTCAACCCTAAAGCAGAAGCATCTAATAAACGGACGCTATGACCGGATCTTCGCAAAACAGCTCCTAACATAAGCAGCCCCATATGTGGAAGAGTGGAACCGACTTTGGCCAGTTTTCCGTATCTTTCCTCTAAAAAGTAAGGTGCATTAGCGAGAAATATAGAAGCCATATGGGGTCACATCTTAAATATTAATTATTGACTTGTCAAACTATCTTTTTTTAAAAAAGTAAAGATAGATGGTCTCGTAAAAAGTCCATTTTGTTCACTTCGTGACCATTTTGGGCGCAATTGAGACGTTCATCTAAAACGCAAGAACTCGGCCTGACGGCCTCAAACAGCTTGCATTTCTTAACGATGAACATCTCAATTGCTTTTTTCCCAAAATGTTCAAAGTCGTTCACAAAAGACTTTTTACGAGACCATCAAGATAAATCCTGTTTGTTTTTGTCCAAGACGGATCAGGAAAACCGGGGCCGGCATCAGATCTATCAGTTGGTTTTTTTTGGTAATCTTTCTGGAAATCTTGTTTTGTAATAACGCTTAATAGCTGCTTTTTGTGACTTGGTGTCTTGGTGGCTGAATGGTGGATGTTTTTTGGGGGGATAAATGATGCGTTGAAAACAAAATAAGATTATGTTAGTTTGTAGTTCATGGTTCAGGGGCGTGATGAAAAATAAAAACAAACAAAACTCAGAAAAAATCTGGAAATGGGATAGAGGCATAAAGCAGAATCTTAGCCTGTTTATAACCCGTATTAAGCAGCTTCAGGGTGATCCCCATTATATTGCAATGGGAATGGCAATAGGGGTTTTTGTGAGCGTGACGCCAACCATTCCATTTCATACAATTATAGCAGTACTATTTGCATTTCTTCTAAAGGGGAGCAAGCCGGCAGCTATTATTGGGGTTTGGTTTAGCAATCCGGTTACCATACCGATTTTTTATGTGGGGAGCTATAAGACAGGAAAGCTTTTAATAGGCAATTCATCTTCGGAGCTCCAGAAGATTATTAATTTCATGGAGACTATCGAGAGCCAGTTAGCCTTTGAAGCAAAGTACCAGGTTATTGCTAATTTTTTTACTCATGAGCTCAAACTGGCATGCGCTATGATAATAGGCGGAATTATATTAGGAATTATTCCAGGCATAGCTGCCTATTTCATAACCCGCAAAGTGTTTGTGGGGATTAGGGAGTTGAGGAATTGAGGGATTAGAGGATTAGGGGATTATAGGATTATAGGATTAGATACCGGGGTAAAGACAAAATCAAAAGAATCTGATGATATTGACCTCTGATCCCTGACACCTGACCCCCGATATATTAATTATGACATCACCAAGAACACTTCTCACGGCCTGGAATTTACATCCCAAAAAACAGCTTGGACAGCATTTTTTATCCGATCCGTCCACAGCGGAAATGATAACTGCGCGTTCAGGAATTGTTCAGGTAGATATTGTGCTGGAAATAGGCGCCGGTCTTGGTGCTCTCACGATTCCTTTGGCCCGCAGAGCGAAAAAAGTTTATGCTGTCGATACTGATAGTCAAATGATTGAACTTTTGAAGACTGAACTTATTGCAAACAGCATTTCTAATGTGGTTTTAATAAAAGAGAATATACTGGAACTGAATATTGAGAAGTTGGCGAAAGAGGCGGGTAGCGGGCTAATAGTCATTGGAAATCTTCCTTATAACATTTCATCACAGGTTCTTATTCAATTGATAAAATCCAGAAGTGTTGTAAGCCGGTCGATTTTTATGTTGCAGAAGGAATTGTCCCGCCGGATTATTGCTAAACCGTGTTGCAGGGATTATGGACGGCTTAGCGTTATGTTACAGTACTGCGCGGATATAAAAAAAATTGCGGATATCAAGGCGCATCAGTTTTTCCCAAAGCCAAAGGTGGATTCCGAAGTCCTTGAAATAAAATTTAAGACCGCCATAAAGTGTCCGGCAAAAGATGAAGCATTTTTTTTCAAAATCATTAAAGCGGCGTTTGGGCAGAGGAGAAAAACGCTCAGGAATGCTCTTGCAGGGAGCGAGCTTCATCTTGATACAAGTACAGCTCAGCGTGTGCTGGAGAGCGCCGGCATTGAGCCTTCCCGCCGCGCTGAAACCCTTACAGTTCCAGAGTTTGTTGAATTGAGTAATACCTTATTTGTTGGATGAATTGAGCGATTTTGTCTTTTCTATCCAGTTTTCAAGATGCTTGAGGCCTTCTTCTGTAGATACCAGCGGAGTATACCCAATATCTCTTTTTGCAGCGCTTATGTCGAACCAGTGCGATGTGGCGAGTTCTGCCGCGACAAAACGGGTCATTTTCGGTTCACCTGTTAAGTTGAACAGTTTATAGAAAGCTTCCATTACCGCACCGATCGTCCATGCGGCATTTTTGGATATTGACCGCTTTACAGGAGCAAGCCCGGCTGCTTTTAATATATTATCTATCATCTCCCACAGTGGGATGGGTTTGCCCTGGCTTATAAAATAAACATTTCCTGAAAGTTTATGATTTTCTTCCAGCCTGTCTGCAGCCTGAATATGGGCATATGCGGCGTTGTCGATATAAATAGTGTCCACAAGGTTCTTTCCGTTTCCAACCCTTACAAGCTGTGTTGCTCTTTTGATAATTCTTGGGACAAGATGATTGTCACGGGGGCCCCATATTAAATGAGGCCTTAATGTTATAGTCATTAGACGGTTGCTTGCGGCTTTTATCACACATTGTTCCGCAATTGCTTTGGTTTTCGGATAGTGAGCATGAAATTTTTCAGGATATGGAACCGATTCGTCAACACCTTCCATATCTGTGCCGTTGAAGATTACGCTTGGTGAGCTTGTGTAAACCAGCCTTGTAACTTTATGTTTTATGCAAGCGGCAATTACATTTTTGGTTCCAATGACATTGGTTTTGAAGTAGTCGGCATAATCTCCCCACACTCCGGGCTTTGCTGCAACATGAAAAACCGTATCAATGCCTTTGCACGCATTTTCAACGACAATTTTGTCAGCTATGTCACCCTGGATCTGTTCAACGCCCATGGATGCAAGCTCCGGGTGAAAGCTGCGGGAGAAGCTGCGGACACGATCCCCTCTTTCAACAAGCAGCCTGACTATAGCGCTGCCCAGGAAACCTCCACCTCCTGTAACCAAAACTTTCTGTGGTACTCTTTTTGTCATATGTCTTTCCTGAAAAGGATGCCAGTATAAATATTTTCGATTTTGAAGTTTATTATCTTATCATTATATTAATATTGACAATAAATTCAAGCAAAAACAATGGGGTCACATCTTAAATATTAATTCTTGACTTATCAAACTATCTTTTTTATAAGAGGCAATGAAAATCATACAACTCAAACAAATTGGCGGTATATATGGCAAGACCATTACGTGTGGAGTACCCTGGCGCGTATTATCATGTGATTAACAGGGGGAACGCTGGTGAGGACATATTCCATACTATCCGGGACAGGGAAAAGTTTCTTGAATACCTTGAAAAGGCGGTAGAACGATTCTCTATAATTATTCACACCTATTGTCTTATGGCAAACCATTATCATTTATTGATAGAGACGACTCAGGCCAACCTAAGCCTTGCCATGCAATGGATTAACGTCAGTTATGCCGCATACTACAATAAAAAACGTCAGCAATCAGGCCATCTTTTTCAGGGAAGATTCAAGTCCGTATTGGTAGAAGCTGATGAATATCTCAAGCCTCTTTCTCGTTATATTCATCTCAATCCTGTCCAAGCCAAAATGGTGAACAGCCCAGGTGAATTTCCCTGGAGTAGTTATCCTGCGTTTGTTGGAAAAATAAAAACTCCTGATTGGCTGGAGACCGGATTCCTGCTAGCCACTTTTGGGAAAAAGAAAAAGGAAGCGGTCAATAATTATAAGGCTTATGTAGAAGGAATTGATATCAAAACCCTCAAAGATCCGGAAGAGGATATCATAGGTGGTTTTATTCTCGGAGATATCGATTTTGCAAATTGGGTAAAAGATACTTTTCTTTTGCCCAGAAACGACGAAAAGAAAATTTTGCAGCTCAAGACGCTCAAGCCAAAGATATCGCTTGAAAAGATTCTTCAGATTGTCAGCGATGAATTTGGATGTAGTAAAGAAAAGATACTGGAAAAAGGACGCAAAAACAACAAAGCTAGAACTTTTGCAATCTATCTTGCAAGAGACCTTAGTGGCAAAACATGCAGTAAACTGGGCGATTGTTTTGGCGGCGTATCAGGTGCGGCCATTACCGTGAGATATAATAAAATCGCCAAAGAGATGGCAGAGGATAAAAGACTGAAAAGAAAAGTTGACAAGATCAAGGCTCGAACAATTAATGTTTAAGGTTCTTCTCCAATTTTGTTGGAGAAGAGGGTCCAAGGATTCCAGGGGTCAAGGATTCAAGGGTTTGTTTTCTAAAGACTTTATCAGCGCCCTTAACATTCTTTCGCTTTCTGCTATATTAAAAAAAATAGACACAACAGATATTGTCACTCGAACCCTTGAATCCTTGACCCCTCCCGCCGTGCTCGCGCCCGTCGCGGCAGGTGTACCCTCTGGAATCACACTTGCTAAACTGGAGATAATCTCACTTATTTTGCTTTAATTAACTACAACTAATCGGGAGATGATCCATCATTAAGATGATACCTTCTTGATTATAGGGGGAGTTGGGAGATTGAAAGAAAATGATAGTTAAAGATATTAGTCTAAATAAGATAGTGCAGGGTATTGAGTCTGTGGATGAGAAATGGACCGAAAAGGCGCGTGAAAGAACAGCTCAACTGGTGATGCCTGCCAGGGCGCTTGGACGGCTGCATGACATATCGGAACGTTTATGCGGTATCCAGCAAACTCTTGAACCTTCGATAGATCGCAAAGCAACTTTGGTTATGGCCGGAGACCACGGTGTTGTCGAAGAAGGTATCAGCGCATTTCCAAGGGAGGTTACAGGAGCCATGGTTCAGACCTTTTTAAAAGGTGGAGCCGGAATTAATGCTATTGCCAGGCATGCAGGAGCCGAAGTCTGGGTTGTGGATATGGGAATTATCCCGGAGCTTGACCAGGATTTGCTTGAAGGCGGAGACAGATTTCTGGTGCGCAAAGTTGCAAGGGGAACAGATAACCTGGCAAAGGGGCCGGCAATGACACGGAGCGATGCTGAAAAGTCTGTTTTAACAGGGTTTGAACTTGCGAGTGAGCTTTTTATGAAAGGGGTTGATATCCTGGGGACTGGAGATATGGGGATCGGCAATACAACTCCTTCTGCGGCTATTGGCGCGGTTATTACAGGCAATACTGTTGAAATGATGGTTGGCCGCGGGACAGGCGTAGATGATGAAGGGCTTTTGAGAAAGCAGGATGCTGTTCGACAGGGGATTCATGTAAACCGGCCGGAAAGAGGCGATGGGCTGGATGTGTTGTCAAAGACTGGCGGCTTTGAGATCGGCGGGATTGCGGGCTGTGTGCTGGCAGGAGCATACCATAAGCGTCCTGTGGTGATTGATGGTTATATTTCAACGGCCGGAGCCCTAATAGCGTATGCCATTTGCCCTGCAGTTGTGGATTACCTGTTTGCCGGCCATTGCTCGGAAGAGCCAGGCCACAGGGTTATGCTAAAACATTTGGGACTTGATCCCATTCTTGACTTAGGGATGCGTCTTGGTGAAGGTACGGGCGGGGCGCTGGCAATGGGGATTATGGAGGGGGCTCTTAAGGTTTTTAAAGAGGTGCTGACCTTTGAGGAAGCAAATGTTTCCGGTAGCAAATAATGATGGCGTCGTAAAAAGTTCCATCTACTGCGTTGCAGTAATTTTTCAGACTCTCAACATACTACACGTATGCTTTCGATCCTGAAAAATTACTACGCCTTGTATATGAAACTTTTTACTTAGCCATTTATAGTTGATGAATTCAGGAGCGTGTTTGTGAAAGAAAAGGTATTTATTCTCGGAGGATGCAGGAGCGGAAAGAGCCGTTATGCGCTTGAACTGGCAGAAGGGTTTGCCGGAGACAGGAAAATATATATTGCGACGGCAGCTCCCGGTGATGACGAAATGAAGCAAAGGATTGAACAGCATCAGAAGGAAAGAAGCAAAACCTGGACAACCATAGAAAAACATGTTCTGCTTCCTGAAGCAATAAATGAAAACAGTCAAAAATCCGGTGTAATCCTTGTGGACTGCCTGACACTCTGGATTAGCAATCTTTTTTTGCAGCAAAATGACCAGGTAAAGATATCCGGTGATATTAAGAGGCTTACACAGTCAATAGAAAATGCTCTGTGCCCGATTATACTCGTTTCAAACGAAGTGGGAAGCGGCATTGTCCCTGAAAACAGGCTTTCGAGGCAGTTCAGGGATGTTTTAGGGTTTGCCAACCAGAGTGTTGCGGCGTGTTGCAACAGTGTTTTAATGATGGTGGCAGGTATTGCAGTGAAGATAAAATAGACGTAACTACTCAGGTTATCAGGTTCACGGTTCAGTGGTTTATTACGGAGACATGAACCATTGACCATGGCAAGACCATTCTACTTTTTACGAGTTCATCATCTTTGCAGCATGCATAAAATGAATATAAAAGTGCTTGACATGGATGCAGGCTTAATCCATACATAATAAATTGTTTAGGCGCTCATATTGAGCTTAATAGGGAACCCTGTGCAAGTCAGGGACGGGCCCGCCGCTGTAATCCCACCCTTTTTTTGTTAAAGAGAGGGAACCTTTTTAGCATTTATACGCCACTGTTCCGCAAGACCGGAATGGGAAGGCTGCTAAAAAACGGGAGAGTCAGAAAACCTGCCTAAATTATTGGCTTTATCTTCGAGGACGAGAAATAGGCCTTAGTAGATCCAAAGGAAAAAAGGGACATCCCCGGATCGATTTAATATCGGTTCGGGGATTTTTTTTGGTTTTTTTCAGGGAAGGAAGTGAAAAACTTCCGCTGCCCCGCAACTGTAACCGTGACGAAAGCGGCATTATGCCACTGTTCCGCTGTTAAACGGAACGGGAAGGCGCTGTTAGTAGGATGAACGGGAGCCAGGACATCTGAAAATACCTTAACTACAATTCCATCCCGAGGGGGAAAGGAGAAACAAGAAAATGAAGAAGTTGTTAAGTTGTGCGGCAGTATTATTGGTATTTATGTTTTTTGCCTTACCTGTACCGATTTTTGCGCAGGAAGAGGGGGATGTTGTAACAATGGAAGAAACAGTGGTGACGGCAAGCAGGTTGGAAGAGCCTTTAAAATATTCGCCTGATTCCGTAACCATTGTTACAGAGGAAGAAATTCAAAAAAAGGGAAAGCAGACTGTCATAGATGTGCTCAGAGATGTTCCAGGCATTTCTGTTGTACAATATGGATCACCTGGAGGCTCTTCGTCGATCTATACACGCGGGACAAATAATGCCCATACCCTGATTATGATTGACGGTGTGCGGGTGGGCGATCCGATGGCTGGTGATGGAAAGATGAGCATTGCCGATTTATCCACGGATAACATTGAAAGAATTGAGATTGTCCGCGGAGCCCAAAGTGTTTTGTACGGATCAGATGCCATAGGCGGTGTTATCAATATAATTACCAAAAAAGGCAAAGGAAAACCGAAGTTTTACGTGTCTTCCGAAGGGGGATCATTTGAGACATTCAGGGAAAAGATTGGAGTCAGCGGATCAAACGACAAGATTAACTATGCTGCATCTGTATCACGTTTGGATGTGAAACGCGTGTCAAGGGCGGACGAAGACCTGGGAAATACAGAAAAGGATTATTACCATGACACCAATATATCCGCCCGGGTTGATGGCCGGATCAGCGAAACCGTTGGAATGGGCTTTTCTGTACGCCATTCCGAATCGTCTATGGACTATGATGACTCAGGAGCCGATGCTGATAAGGTTCAGGATACGGATATTACCAGTATCTCTACAAATTTTGATCAGGATATTTTTGACTGGTGGCAGCAAACTATTAAATTGGGCATCACTGAAACAAAAAGAGAATATACAAAAAACAATGGTGTTTTTAATGGAACATATAACGGAACAATAAAACTGGCGTCCTGGCAGCACAATTTCTTTGTTGGAGAAATTGACACAATTACGGCTGGGTTCGATTATCAGGAAGAGAGCGGCGATGTACAGGATCCATGGGGAGATATCACAAATAAGAGTGTCAACACCAAGGGTTTCTTTGTACAGAACAAACTGACCCCGTTTAATGGCCTTTCATTCACCCTTGGCGCTCGACATGATGATCATCAAACCTTTGGCGGTGAAGATACCTACAAGGGTGCGCTGGCCTATCTCTATGATAAGACAGGGACCAAGGTAAGGGGTAGCTACGGCACCGGCTTTCGTGCTCCTTCGCTTTATCAGCTTTATTCAAGCTATGGGGATGTTAATCTAAAACCCGAAGAGAGTAAAGGTTATGATGTGGGTATAGACCAGGAGCTGTTCGATAAAAAGGTGTTGTTGTCTGCAACTTATTTCCACAATGAGATTGATGATCTGATCGGTTTTAACATGAGCACATATAAATATTATAATGTTGGTAAGGTCAAAACTGAGGGCTGGGAAACCGGTTTTACATTTAAACCTCTTGGATGGTTGAGTTTCAATGCCCACTATACCTATACAGAGGCAAAAAACGAGGATGAGACGGACGCGAATAACGGCAAGGATTTAATATACCGGCCGAAGCACACAGGTGGCGCGTCCCTGAATATAAAACCGCTGGAAAAGCTGAATGTTAACCTCAATGCGCAATGTGTTGGCAAAAGATATCGGAATGCCGATAACAGCGAATCAATGTCTGCTTATACACTCTTCAATTTTGCTGCTTCCTATGATGTAATGGATTGGCTTAAGATTTTCGGAAGGGTAGAAAATTTGACCGACAAAAAGTATCAGTCAATTTATCAATATGGTGAGCCGGGTATAGGATTTTATGGCGGGATCAAGGTAACTTTTTAAACCGTAGAAAGTTGGTTTAAATGGAGTGCAAACAAGGGATGGGATTGAAAAGTAAGATATGAAAAAAGATGAAAACTCTCTTATTTGTGAATTGCGAAAAATTTTTGCACAAACAGTAGATCGAAATCAAGCTGACGGGATACTTTTTTCCGGAGGTCTTGATTCCGCTCTCGTGGCTGCTTATGCCAAAAACAGCAAGGCCTTTTCAATTGGGCTTGAGTCGTATGGTGAAGATCGGTATTATGCCGACAAGACGGTGAAATTCCTGAAACTGAACCATTATCACAAGACAGTGAAAATTGAAGAGGCCGTTGCTGCAATTCCGGAAGTCATAAAGATACTGGAGAGTTTTGATCCTGCAATTCCAAACGACGTAACGGCTTATCTGGGGCTCAAGTGCGCGAAAGACATGGGTATCGACAGCATGATGACAGGCGATGGAAGTGATGAGATCTTTGCAGGCTATGATTTCATGTTGAAGATAAAAGATTTAGAAGGATACCTGGCCCGGATGCATTCTGCCATGCAATTTAGTTCGAATAAGATAGGGGATGCCCTTGGAATCGATATAAGACAACCTTTTCTGGATAAAGAATTTATGGATTTTAGTTGTGGTATTGATGTCGATCTTAAGATCAGAAAAGAAAACGGTAAAACCTGGGGAAAGTGGATACTGAGAAAGGCCTTTGAAGACGTGTTGCCGCAGGAAATTTTATGGCAGAGCAAGAGGCCTTTGGAATACGGCTCCGGTATGACGGAACTGAGAAAGATTGTTGAATCGAAAGTGTCGGATGAAGAGTTTGAGAAGGGAAAGAGGGATTTTCCAATAAGATTCTGGAATAAAGAACATTTCTATTATTATTGTATTTACAGGGAGGTAGTTGGGGAAATTCCCGCTCCTGAAAAAGATGAAAAAATATGCAAGTGTTGCGGTGCTGGGATGAATCAAAGCGCCTGCCACTGCAAAATATGCGGAGATGTTACTGAATGGAAAGAGGTAAAGTAAAGGCCTTTGTTTCCTGGAGCGGAGGTAAGGATGCGGCGCTGTCTTATTACAGGGTGATGAAGAATTTTCATGTTACCCATCTTTTGAATATGGTAGCCGAAGATGGCCGGATATCACGATCTCACGGTATCAGGACAGATGTGCTGAGATTGCAGGGAGAGGCGATGAGTCTTCCCGTTGTCCAGGTCAGAAGTTCATGGGAAACCTACGAGGCAGAATTCAAAAAGACCCTGTCCGGCTTGAAGGATAGGGGAGTTGAGGTAGGAATCTTTGGAGACATTGATCTGGAGGAACACAGGGAATGGGTCGAGCGGGTCAGCAGAGAATCAGGGATGGAGGCCGTCTTGCCCCTGTGGGGAGAGAAGAAGAGGGAAAATCTCATAGAGGAGTTGATAGAAGCCGGGTTTGAAGCTGTTGTTGTGGCTGTAAAAAAAAATATGTTGGGGCAGGAATGGCTGGGACGCAGGATTGATCCTGATTTTGTCAGAGATATTTCGAAAATTAAGGGGGTCGATATCTCCGGTGAAGGCGGGGAATATCATACCTTCGTGGTATCGGGTCCCATATTCAAGAAGAGAATCAACATCCTGAAATCTGAAAAGGTGAGTCGTGGAGAACACTCCTTTCTCGACATATCGGAATGTGAACTACAATGACAGCAGCGGTTTTCATTGGAGCATATATTGTTGATATGATAATTGGAGACCCTCGTGGGTTTCCGCACCCTGTGGTTATCATCGGGAAGGCTGTTAGGTTTTTGGAAGATAAGATTTGCCGCACTTCACTTATAGGCAAAAAGAAGGGTGGAGTAATTCTGTGGTTTGCCGTAGTTGTTCCCACTTTTTTCATTACATGGGGAATAGTGGAAGGGTGTCTTTTTATAAATGCTTTGTTGGGTGCAATTATAACGGTTTTATTTGCCTCCATGACCTTGGCGACAAGATCCCTCTTTGATGAAAGCAAAGCTGTGATCGATGCGTTGAACAACGGAAATATTGTGGAAGCAAGAAAAAAACTCTCCATGATTGTGGGAAGAGATACGGAAAATCTCGATGAGCAGGAGATTTGCAGGGCTGTTATCGAAACAGTATCGGAGAATCTGTCTGACGGCATTGTAGCGCCAATGTTTTATCTGGCTCTTGGCGGCCTTCCTCTGGCCATGGCTTATAAGGCGGTCAACACCCTTGATTCCATGGTTGGATATAAGAATGACAGATACGGGGATATCGGCTGGTTTTCCGCCAAAATGGACGATATGTTGAATTGGATACCTGCAAGACTCACAGGGCTCATTATTGTAGCTGCTTCTTTTATATTGAGGTTTAACTGGAGGGATTCCTGGAAAATTATGAGAAGGGACGGCCAAAATCACCCAAGTCCAAACAGTGCCATGCCGGAGGCCGCGGCAGCCGGAGCGCTGAATATACAATTGGGCGGCAAGGGCCGGTATTTTGGGAAAATTTTTCACAAACCGGTGATTGGCGACAGGATAAAAGAAATAGACAGAGATGATGTAAAAAAGGCATGGGTTATTATGTTTGCCTCATCCCTTCTGATAGCGGCTGTTTGTGTGCTAACCTTATGGCTAATAGAATAATAAAAAGAGAGCATGGCGGCAACGTCGGTGAGATTTCCAGAAGATATGGAATTGATGAAGATAAGATCATCGACTTCAGCGCTAATATAAATCCTCTTGGCTATCCGCCGTGGTTAAAAGAAACGATAATTAAAGAATTTGATTCTGTCTTAAATTATCCTGATATTGATTCATTTGATCTTGTTTCAGAATTGTCGAAATACCATGATGTTGACAAGAGTTCTATCGTTGTGGGGAACGGTTCTACAGAATTCATATACTCCATACCCCTGGCATTCAAACCCCCTAAAGCCCTTATTGTTACACCTGCTTTCAGTGAGTATGAAAAAGGTCTCAGGATGGCCGGCGCTGAAGTGTCATATTTCCAGGCAGATGAGAAAAGCGATTTTTCTGTTGATATTGACTGTTTTTGCAAACGTCTGGAGGAAGGTTTTGATATTGTCTATCTTTGCAATCCCGCCAACCCAACAGGTGTTCTTATATCAAAAGATGAATTGTGTCGTGTTATTGCATGTGCGGGTAAAACGGGAACGCTTGTAGTCATAGACGAGGCCTTCATAGATTTTGTGGAGGAAGAGTCTGTAAAAAAAGAGATTTTGAAGTTTTCCAATCTGATAGTCCTCAGATCGATGACGAAATTTTTCGGCATTCCAGGGCTTCGCATAGGGTATGTCATCGCAGCGCCGTCATGTGCCGCAAAGATGAAGGAAAAGAGTATTCCATGGACGGTAAACTCTTTGGCGCAAAAAGCGGCGCTTAAAGCCCTTATTGATGGAGATTATATCAAGGCAACAAGGCAGTATATATTAACCGAGAGGAAATTCTTAAGAAATGCCTTAAACGAGATCTCCGGGTTGAACGCCTTTAAAAGCGCTGCCAACTTTCTCCTTGTCCGTATAGACGTCGAGGTTGATCTCAATTCTACGAACATTAGGGATTGTCTGGCTAAAGAAGGGATACTTATACGAGACTGCAGCACATTCCAGGGCATGGGAGACCGTTATTTTCGTGTAGCTGTCAAAAAACATAAGCAGAATGTGATTCTTATCGAAAAATTGAAATGCATTAGAATTCACAGAGCTCGCTGAGATTTTTTATATAAAAAAATATAATGATTAGGGGGATTAAAGGGACAATTTTTAATTAAAAATTCATAATTAAAAATTTAACGTTAGAGCAAAGCGACCCGAGAACCCTGAGTTTGATTGGAGGAATAATGTTAGAGATATTTTTAAGTGGCGGGCCGGTAATGTATCCGCTTTTAGTTTGTTCGATCATTGTGATGACCGTTATTATAGAAAGGATAATCTTCTGGGTCAGAGTGAATATGCAGCGTAATCGGCCTCTTGTGGATGAAGCCCTTGAACTTTGCAGGACAGGGGATTGGGGGTCGGTTAGAGAAAAGGCAACAGGATCAAAAGATTATATTATAAGGATTCTAATAACAGGTATTCTGCATCGTGAATTTTCCATGACCAAAGCTATGGAATCGGCCGGCGCCGAAGAGATGAAAAGAATGCGCAGATATATGGGGGCGCTGGATACTATGATCACTGTAGCGCCTTTGCTTGGGATTTTTGGTACAGTTTTAGGGATTATTACATCCTTTGATGTGTTAGGGACAACCGGTATCGAACATCCTGAAGCTGTTACAGCAGGGATAGCCCAAGCCCTGATTACCACGGCAACAGGACTCGGTATTGCTATTCTTTCGGTATTTCCATACAACTATTTTAATTCACAGGTTGAGAATGCAGCTCTTTCCATTGAAAAATACGCTACCAGCCTGGAAATTGTCTATGAAAAGCTGTTGCAGGGTTCAACCACACAAAAGGGGAATTTAAAATGAAGCTCAGCCTTCAAACAAACAGAAAGGCTCGTATTGAAATGCTTCCTCTTATTGATATTGTTTTTCTGGTGCTGGTTTTTTTTATATATGCAATGCTTTCCATGGCCGTGCATCGCGGATTGCCGGTTATTCTTCCTTTATCTTCCACCGCAAAGATCGATAAAATAACGATTTTGTCTGTGACGGTTAAAGCTGACGGAATGGTTTTTGTTGATAAAAAGGCGACCTGTCTGGATGATTTGACAGAAGTGTTAAAGAGAGCGGTCAAAGGGGATGATGAGGCTGGAGTTCTTTTTTTTGCAGATCGGAACCTGTCATACCAGAAACTTTTTAAGGTCATGGATTGTATCAGAACGGCAGGCATAAATAGAATTTCTTTACAGGCAGAGGCGGACCAATAGCTGTGAGACCAATAATATTTGCCGCATTGCTGACAATTGGAATACACGGCTTGCTTTTGGGAATAGAGTTTGATTGTCTCAAGAAGAAGCATATATACAGGTCGGATACCAGAGCTATTGACATGACCCTGACATATATGCAGCCACAGGTGATACAGCCGAAACCGGTTGTAAAAAAGTCTCCTGTCAGGACTGTTTTAAGTCCAAAAACGGAGAGAAAGCCGCTGATATCCAAAAAAATAGTCAGCGCTCTCGTTAAACCGGAGAAGGTAATTTTTGAAGAATCTGAAACTCAGGAAGAGATTGTTTATCAGGACTCAGATTTAACATATCAAAAAGCAGATATTGATGTTGCGGTAGCTGTTGATATCAGGAGGAAAACGCTTTTTGTGAGGGAAGCAGTGCCGTTATACAGAGTAAATTCGCTTCCTGAATACCCAAGGCTGGCAAGAAAAAGAGGCTATCATGGTATGGTGGTTCTTGATGTTCTGGTTGACCAAAATGGAAGGGTAGGCGATCTCCGGTTATTTACATCCAGCGGCCATTCAATTTTAGACAGGAGGGCAATGGAAGCAGTAAAGGTGTGGCTCTTTGAGCCGGGAATGAAAGGGGATAAAAAGCTTGATATGTGGGTTAGGGTGCCGGTTCGTTTTGAGTTAAAGTAAATACTGATGCTATTGTAAAAAGTCAGATTTATTCGCTCTGTGAGCATTTTTGGGATTCAGATTAATCCTGCCTAAATTGCGAAACCTGAGTGTTTACGAGCATTATTCTTAGGTCCATAACATTTGTGTTTGTCGGGCCGGTTATCAGCAGGTCGCCAAGTTTTTGAAAAAAATGATAAGAGTCGTTGTTCGCCAGAAAATGGCCGGGATTAAGCCCCATGTCCATGGCTCTTGATAAAGTAGTTGTATCAGCTATTGCTCCTGCGGCATCTGTGGGTCCGTCTGTGCCGTCTGTGCCTCCGCTTAGAATAACAATATTTTCCGCTCCGGAAATATCCATTGCGGCAACAAGCGCAAATTCCTGATTTCTTCCCCCAAGCCCTTTCCCCTTGATAGTTACAGTAGTTTCCCCGCCGGAAAGGATGCAGGCAGGCGAGGGGATTGGATTGCCGGTTTGAATGATTTCTCTAACTATGGCGCTGTGAACATGAGCCACATGAGTTGTGTCGCCTTCGATCATGGAAGAAAGGATCATGGTTTTATAGCCGAGTTCCTGCGCCTTTTTGCTTGCCGCTTTCAGGGCTAATGTATTACTTGCAACTATTAAACTATGGACCGAGCTAAAAAAGGGTTCATCGGCTTTTGGAGTTTCGGAAACCTGTCCTTCCATGCCCGACTTAAGGTGTGCAAGAATTGTGGCTGGAATATTTTTTAAATTATATTTTTTAAGAATTTCCCAGGCATCATTGAATGTTGAACTGTCAGGGACAAAGGGGCCGGATGCAATCACATCCATTTTGTTTCCAACCACATCTGACAGTATGAGGTTGATGGTAGTCGCAGGGTATGCCGCCTTTGCCATTTGTCCACCCTTAACAGATGATATATGTTTTCTGACAGCATTGATTTCATCAATAGTTGCGCCGCACGCCATTAGGCTGCTGGTCATTTTCAGTTTTTCTGAAAGAGTGATATCTCCGGCAGGCAGGGGGAGCAAAGCGGAGCCGCCTCCTGATATAAGGGAGAAAATCAGATCTTTCTTCCCGCATTCTTTAAGTAAAGCTATAATGCTTTTAGTTCCTTCAACTCCGTTACTATCCGGCAGGGGATGACCGGCCTCAATAATGCGTGTAATGGAAAGTTTTTCAGTGTATCCATACTTGACATTGATTATACCCTTGTGGATTTTTTTCCCAAACAGATCTTCCACGGCCCTGGCCATAGGCGCTGTCGCCTTTCCGCCTCCAACCAGAAAGACCCTGTCATATTTCGTCAAATCGAGTTCAGTAGTATCTTGTTCTTCTGTACCAAGAATCAGCTTGTTGCCGGCAATCCTGACGGAACGCTTCACTGATGCATATGGCTCCACTGCCTCAAGAGAGCTTAAAAATATTTTCCTTGCTTCAATACACATCTTTTTGAGAAGCTTTTCATCCATAGATTTTATCTTCGTTTATTTTGAACTCTCAGCAGAACAGCAAACAAAGCGCTCGTTTTTTACGACTTATGAGATTGTGTAGTTTGGCCCAACAATGAGCATATTATTCGGGAGTATGGTTTGGACTTCCTCCATCATACTCCCAAAGAGCAGTTCTTTGACCAGGCCATGACCATATGCTCCAATAATTATCAGGCTATCATGGGGAATAGAATAAAGATTTTCTCGGAATCCACCTTTTTTAAAAAACAGCCATTCTATTTCACCTTTATCTATTTTATTAAACAGATCGTTATCTTCCAATATTTGCTGGTAATGTTTTTGTGGTTTTTTCTTTGCCTGGGTAAATAGCCGAACAGGATATCCGGAAGACTCCATAATTTGCATTCCAAGCCGGAAGGCTTTAACTGAGTTTTTTGAACCGCCAAAAAAAACTGTAATGCTTTTCCACTTTTTATAAACAGGAGTGGGGATAAGCACTGGAAAACTCGCGCTTTTTATAATATTTCGGACCTTGGGGCCGATATAACCCAGGCCGATTTTTGTTGAAAGATCACTAATGCTTCGAGGACAGCACATAAATCTAAAATGTGTCGGGATATCCGGAAGCGTTGAGGCGGTAAATTCCTTTGGCTGAAGAAATCCCGGCTCTAACCCCTCTGCTTTAATAATTTCTTTCACGTGTTGACTGGCTGTTTTGGGGGATCTTAAAAAGCTCTTGTCGAGATCAACCGTCACAACCATATTCTGAAAATACATTAAAAACTGACGATGTTTCGGGATATAGACTTTAAGCGAGCTTTTGGTTTTTTTAGCAAAATAGATTGATTGCAAAAGGGTTTCACGCCCAAAAGGTGTGTTCCGAAAAACATGCAGTATCCGGTTGTTCATTAGTATATCCTCCAATGAGACCTTTGCAAAACGTCCCCTTTTGCCCGATTACTGTGTCAGGCTCAAATTTCAATCCTCGAAATATTCAATATATTCCTGTGGTTGAACCGGATTTGAAATTTGGTCGCCTTCCTTGTACTCGAACAAAATTGAACATTTTTCAAAGGTCTCCCAATGTTAAATTTCTTCCTGAACCATTAATTCTTTTCGATAATGATCAAGAATAGTTGCTTTTGAAATCAGTCCAAGAAATTTTTTATCTTGAACCACTGGCAAACTAAAAGAATGGGTCCTGTCAAAAAGATCGAAAACATCGGAAAGATCATCATCCAAAGATATGATTGCGACTTCAGTATTCATAAGTTCTTCTACAAGAACTGAGTTGTAGAGGACAGGGTCGAATAGATAAGATCGTACTTTATCAAGGTGAATCATTCCGAGAAACTCGCCTGTTTTTGAGTTTTCTACAGGGAAATAGTTTCGGTTTGTCTGTTGGACGACTGAGACCAGATCCTTCAGAAACATCTCAGGATAAACGATGTGGCAGTCCCTTTCCAGAAGCTCCGTAATATTTAATTCTGATAGTATGCGTTTGTCGGTACGCGGTCTGGCTAAACTACCCCGTGCAATAAGTTCTTGGTGATAGACGGAAAACGGCTCAAAGTAATGACTTAGTGTGGCGCTGATAACAGAGAGTAAAACTACAGAAATAAGGACCTGATAGCTGCCTGTTATTTCAACAATCAGAAAAATACCGGTCATGGGGGCTTGCATAACACTGCTTATCAGGCCGGCCATTCCCAGGAGGGCAAAATAACTTTCTCCAGCCCATGAGACAGAAGGCAGCGCTGTGACAAGACATCTCTGGTAAAGCAAACCGATAAAACTGCCTATGACCAGGCAGGGCGCAAAAAGTCCGCCGGAACGGCCGGTTCCTACTGTCAGAGAAGTTGCCATAATCTTTGCGACAATAATCAGTCCGATGATATACATACCTGATGGAAAGCGTTGTTCAATAATTATTCTGATAAGTTCATAGCCTTCTCCAAGAACTTCCGGAAGGAGCATGGCAATGATGCCGACCAACAGACCACCTGCGCCTGCTCTCATCCACTCATATGGGATAAAGGCTTTTGATTTGGCTCCTATAAACTTAAGTACGCGCATTAAAACAATCGATCCAACCGCGGTGAAAACTGCCAGCCCAAGGCAGGCAATTAAGTCCGGAACGGCAATGGTAAATACTTTGTTTTGGAAGGGTATTTGATTTCCCTGGAGCAAGCGACTTATCTCTGTGCCTACTACAGAGGAAATAGCTATTGGAATTATATTTATTGCGGTCCATTCACCGAGAATAGCTTCGAGCGCAAAAACAATGCCGGCAACAGGGGCATTAAAGATAGCGGCTATAGCCGCGGCAGCGCCGCATCCAACAAGCACTACTCGCTGGCGATCTTTAAGCCTGAAAAAACTGGCGATGTTTGAGCCTATGCTGGATCCGCTGACAACCACAGGGGCCTCCGGGCCTGCGGAACCGCCACTGGCAATTGTTAAGACGCAAGCAACAAGATGCGAGTAAATTGAGCGGAGACGCAATAGTCCCCCTCTTTTCGATACGCTGTAGATTACCTCAGGAACACCATGTCCTCCGACGTCTTTTGTGATATGGTTTAAAAAAAGTGATGCTGCAATTGCACCGCAGGCAGGAAACAAAAAGACATACCAATGACCGTGCAGGGTATGCAACCAGCCTGAAACTATTGCAAGAGATCGATTCAGGGCCACAGAGCCTACTGCTCCCAATATGCCTACAATAGTAGCAATAATTATTAGCTGCAAACGCTCATCAAGATGAAGGAGAAAATGACGCATAGTATGATCTGAAAGGTGGTATCATTATTGGGGAGTTTCAGCATGTTTTGCTGCTCACCCATCAAAGGATTGTTCGATTTTTTCCACCTTATTGAAAAGATATTTTGGTTCAGCGTGTTGTTTGAGTAAAGATATAAATGAATTGTCCCGCAGGCAATAACTCAGCCTGGATAAAAATTTAAGATGTATGTCGGTTGAAGGACTCAGTATCAAGAAAACAACAAAGACAGGCGCCCCGTCAATTGCCTTAAAGTCGATTTTATTTTCAGTAAAACAGGTTGTAATAATTGCGCCGTTGTCAAGATTTCCTATCGGATAACGCGGATGCGGAATAGCTATTCCTGATCCTATTCCTGTTGACGCAAGCTTTTCACGCTGGAGTAACAGGTCAAGAAGGAGATTCTTGTCAACATCAAAAGGAAGGGGTGAAAGGGAAACGGCTTTCTTCAAAACATCTGCTACGCTGTCTCCATGAACATGGAAGAAAATACCTCCTTGTTTCATAGCGTTAAGAAGGCTATACTCTGCTTGAGGATTTTCTGAAATGTTTTTTTTAAAATGCGTATGCAAAAAAATATTATGGTTAAGCGCCCACTTTTCTATATCTTTCTTTATAAAAAAATATTCATGTCGATTTTCCATGACAGGGATTTTGCCCTGATGGATCCAGCGTTTAATGGTCGCATCAGGTATTGCAAGTAATTTTGCAGCATCGCTAATAGTTAATTTCATATTATCTTGTAGTCCATTTTTAAAATCATAGTCACATATGATTTTAGCAAAACATGAAACCAATTTTGTATTAACTCGATATAAATTTGTCAATATCAATTTTTTGATGGCGTCGTAAAAAGTCCCATCTACTGCGTTGCAGTGATTTTTCAGACTCTCAACATACTATACGTATGCCTTCGATCCTGAAAAATCACTACGCCTTGTATATGAAACTTTTTACTTAGCCATCTATAGTTAAATTCATGACTTTTTACGAATTCATCAGCTGTTAAGTGCAAAGTGTTAGGTGTTAAGTTAAAGATAGTGACGCTATATGTTGTGGCCAAAATGAAAAGTATGTGATAAATTATAATTTTATTGATGTTTGTGAAATCTGATATATTTTTAGGAAATGAAGAATATGGATTGTAAACGATTTGAGCTATTAAACTTGGGTGGAGGAGATTATGGAAGATAATCATCAAGTTTTTTTAAAAGGGCAGTTTCTTATTGCTATGCCAAGTATGTCTGATCCTAATTTTTTCCAGACAGTTACCTGTATTTCCGAGCATACTGAAGAAGGGGCTGTTGGTATTATTATAAACCGTACTCATCCTTCCATATTCGCAAACAACATATTTGACGAGCTTGAAATAGAGTATGTTCCCGCTGCTAAATCCACGCCGGTTTATATTGGCGGTCCTGTCCATATAAGTGAAATTTTTATTCTGCACGGCCCTCCATTTCAATGGGAAAGCTGTCTGATGGTTAATTCATTTCTTGCGTTAAGCAATAGCAAAGATATTGTGGAAGCAATAGCCATGGGGAATGGTCCGAAATCTTTTATTATGTCGCTTGGATGTGCAGGCTGGGATAAGAGTCAACTGGAATTTGAGATAAAGGAAAATGTCTGGCTGACATGCCCTGTTTCAGAAAAGATAATTTTTGAAATACCTGTTGAGACACGATGGGATGAGACAATGAAAAAGATGGGAGTAAATCCGGCTCTACTTTCGGGTATAGCGGGTCATGCGTGATTACAGTTTTCCCGTGATGTGTTAGATATATGTCATGGCTGCCTATTCCTTTAATTTTGCTTTTTTTGGTTTGGGCTTCTTTTTTTTAAGGCACACCTTGTCTTTTCTAACAAAGGCACACAGCTTTGGATTGTAATATTCTTTACAATTTAAAGGATTATATAAAGGGCATTCAGGATTTTTTTCCGACATAAATAATTATCCTCATATTTTTTTGTCTAAGATTTCTGTTTAATAGAAATTAGATTTATAGCATAAAATATTAAATCTTACAAGGCATTAAGATGATTATCGAGGGAATGTCTATAATGCGCTGATAGCAATGGTTTGCTCAGGGCGTAAAGGTCTCAGTTTATGTTTCCAGCAGTTTGTTTAGATTAGTTTTTGCAAAATCTATTGAAGGATCTATTGATAAGGCTATTTCGTAATATTGGATAGCCTTATCTTTTTTTCCGATATCCCGATAATTTGACGCAATATTTGCGTAATCAATTGCTGAACCAGGGTCAAGCTGAAGTACTTTTTTAAAACAATCTATTGCCATTTCGTTTTCCTTGAGAGCGTAATGACAAAATCCCATCAGGTTATATATATCGGTTCTTTGTCTGTCGGACTTTTCTCCTTTGTTTAATACCTCAAGGGCTTTGCGATACTCTCCCATATCTTTAAAGCAGACACCCATATAGGAATAGATGCTTGGAATGTCCTGCCTTGAAGGTCCGAGGTCAATGGCCTGGTTAAAATAGCTGAGAGCTCTTTTTGGATCCTCCATGGATAGATAATGTAAGCCGATATAAAATTTTATGTAATATTTTCCAGGGAGCATGTTTTCGATCTTTTTTAGTTCACCAATGGCTTTGTCCGGATTTGTGTTTTTAGATATAATCTTGGCTGAAAACATGCCAACACTGGTTCCAAGGGAGCGTTCCCTGAAATGTGTGCCGGGTATAATTGTGTAGAATGCGGGCATTTCAAGTAAAGGGTGCGTTGTGTTTACAACGATTACATCCATTCCATTTTTTGAAAGCGCTGATATGCAGTTTTGAATTTCAATTTTAATGTTATCATTTGAAATATCAGGAAGATCTGAAATATTGATTTTACTTTCCGGGTTAATTGCAAATTCGGCCTCCTTGATGCTTTTAAACTTGGGAAGACCGCTTGCTACATAGTTGGAACAAGTATTGAAATCACCGGCAAGCTGAGCTGTTTCGGAAAGAGCGCGGCTTAAAGCTTTTTGAGGATCAGGAGTCGTTCCCGCTGTCCAGACAATTTCGCTTTTTTCCGGGAATGTGGACGGATCATAGGCTAAAATACCGACTGTTGGAATGCCCATGTTCATGGTAAAGTCAGAAATATATAGTTTTATTCCAGCATTCATATATTTTTGTATCATTTCAACAACAAGTGGTTCTGTCGCTGAATCAGCATTAATTGTCGGTACCTTGAGCCTGTTTTGACTTATTATTGATGATGTGTGTCTTTCTACGACTTCGCATATGCCTTGGATTAACGCCTCTTCAACGCAATTGCCGACGCATGCTCCGTTAAATTCATTGATTGTAAAAAACCAGTTAAATGGAATAAGCACTTCTTTGTTTTGTGTTAGATTAAACCCACGGGTCCACTTTAATGGAAGATTTTCAAATATTTTTTTGGTTGTTGCCAGATCATTTGAATTGTCATGAACAGATTGCGCGATCATTTCAAATGGGATGGCCTTGTCTTTGATGTTGCGATATTTTTCAACAATAAAGTTATCCGGATTATCGCGAAAACTATAAAGACTGAACCTTTCCGCCAGTTCCATTACAGCGCTTGCTTCTGCCTGATGCGGGGTTGCTCCTTTTCCCATTTGTTTTTTTGTCCCCATGATCGACACAGCATCCTTGCCGCAGTTGCTGAAATATACAGGAATATCCAATCTTCCATTGTCAATTCTTTCCGTACGTTCAAGAATGTCGAGGTCAAGATCTTTCAATTTATTTTTAAAACGCTTTACAGTTTCTTCAGGTGATACTATTTTATCCTGATCCAGAGTAAAGCCTTTAAATGCATCCTTTAATATGATTTTATTTGTCATTGATTTTGTTATAGCTCCTTTTTAATCCACAGATTTCGCAGATTACACGGATTGTTCTAATCATTTGAAGGACGATGCAAAATCTGTAAGGTTTAAATTTCCCGCTGACATTTGAGCGTTTTGCTCAAATAAAATTATATATCACGTTAAGCTGAAATTTAAAACCTGTTTTAAATTGGCCAATGCTTAATCCTTTGATATAAAAACAATACAGGTGTGGGGATGTAACTCAATTGAAAAAGCGAGGCCCGCTATGCGGGTGGTTGGTGATTGTATTCATCAATAGACAATTTAGTCTCATTATATCCTTCAAGAATAGCTTCTTTTGCCCTGTTGAATTCAAGAAATTTGAGGTGTCCCAATTTGGGTTGTATCAGCAGATCCGGCGGCTCGGACCTCAGTCGGGTAGCGGTGATCTGTGTTTCCATGATATTGATTGAGGTTACTAACACTTCAAAAATATTGGGGAGTGGGTCCTCCATCCTCATCCATTGGCTTATCTGTGTTAGTGTCGGAATATCAATGGCCCTGATTCTTTTGTTCAGAGCATTCAGGATCTTGTTTTTTTCTGGCAGAGTCTTCACAGGTTCTTTATCTGAATTCATATTTTTGTGGCTGGGGGCAATGGTCTTCTTGCCAATGATATCATGATTGAGGTCAACCGCTATGACGAAATCGGCCCCCATCTCCCTTGCCGCGCTTACCGGAACCGGATTGACCAGACCGCCATCCACCAGGGTCATGTCATCTTTTTTAAACGGGGTGAATATGCCCGGCACAGATATGCTGGCCCTTACTGCCTTGATGATATCTCCTTCTTTTATAACTATTTCTTTTCCGGTAGCAAGATCGGTTGATACAGCGCAGAAGGAGAGAGGAAGGTCTTCAATATTTTTTTCTCCCACATAGCCGCGAATGAAATCGGCAACCTTGTCACCATCAATCAGCCCCGATTTAGGGAAGACGACATCGAAGAAATAGACAATCTTTTTCCAATCGAGCTGGAGGACAACCTCTTCCAGGGAGTTGATATTGCCCGAGGCATAGACAGCTCCCACGAGTGCGCCGATGCTGGCGCCGGCAACATAATCGACGTGAATGCCTGCCTCAGCCAGGGCCTTAATCACCCCGATATGTGCCCAGCCCCGGGCGGAACCGCTGCCAAGAGCAAGACCTACCTTTCCTGGAGGGACTCGTTTATTCTTGTCAAAGGTGTTTTTCATTTCATTTAACGATATCAGCGGCCCGCTTCAGCAAATCGGCTATCTCCTGGCGAGCTTCTTTAGCCTTCTTCTTCAGGGCCACCTTGGCGTTATCAATATCTTTTTCAATGGCAGCTATTTTCCGGTTAACTTCTTTTCCGGCTTCCTCTTTGGCCCTGGCGTACCAGACCTTTGCTTCATCTAAATATGCCTGCGCCTGATCATAAGTCGCCTCTTTCTCCGCTGCGAGCCAAGCTTTCAGCAGGGCAGATTGGGCCTCAAGGGCGTCTTGCCATCCCTTTTCAGATTTTTGTTCACTCTTTGGCTGGTCTGTCTGCTCAGCAGCAAAAACCGTGGATGCCAAGAAACCAGTGACCAGCCCAAACGCTAATAGTGTGATTAGAATCGACTTTTTCATCATTATTTATCCTCCTTCTCTTTTTTAATAGCATCCTTTGCTCCCTTCCACATGCCGGAGATAGCTCCCTTTGCCACAGCCACAGACCTTTTCCCGAGTTCCTTTGCTTCTTCGGCCATAATATGAGCTGCCTTGCCGACAGCTTCCGTAGTTGTTTTTGTCGTTTTTTTGGTCTGATCGGCAAGGTCATTTAATACATCCTTTGCCACATCTCCCGAACGTTGGGCTACTTTGCGGGTAGTCTCTATGAAAAGGCCTTCGATTGCCTCAAGGTCTTCTTTTGTCCGGGCAAGGTCCTCATGGACAAATGCCTTTGTCTTATCCCCAACAGATTCTACTGCTGATGCGATCCCTTTCTGAACTCCTTCAAAAGCGCCAACCGCAACATCTTTAATCTCTTTGCCTGTCTCCTCGGCGGCTTCCACAGCGCCGGACATAACTTTTTTGGCAATTTTCTTCACCCTGTTCGCGCTGAACCGGCCTTCTTTCAGAGCTCTTTCCGCGGCATCGCTGGTAATCTTAGCAACAGTTTCTTTCACATCTTTGCCGGACTCAATGGCCTCTTTGACTGCTTCTTTAACAGTCTGCCTGGTCAAACCTAACAGTTCCGTACTTTTCAGTTTGATGTCGGATACAGCAGATTCAATTCTCTCTCTGACATCTTCGGGCAATGCAGCGCCTGCCTCTTTTGCCCCTTCCAGGCCTTTTCTGAGACCTTGTGCCAACTCCGTCTTCTCATCTTCGAGCCGTTTTTCGAGTTTCCGGAGTTCATCCATGGTGGCCTCTACTGCCTGATCTCCGCGGCTGCGAGCACCGGCAATGGCGCCTTCTACAGCTCCTTTTACAGTCTCTTTTAGATCTACTTCAACCTCCTTTAAGCCCTCCACCGCAGCAGCTACAGCATTTTTGACAACGGGCCGAAGTTCCTCAACATCGCCCCTGGTTTCGGCCACGGCAGCAGATACCGCATCCCTGACAATTTCACTCACCTTTTCCATGGTAGTCTTGCCGGCTTCTTTGGCCTTCTTCAATTCTTCTACAATACGATCTTTCATCTGATTTTCGGACATGATTCATACCTCCTTAAAATTGATGGTTTGCGTGGTTGCCTAAATCACCCGCCAGGCGAAGACTTTCAGGTCGTTGTCTCCTCGTTTTTACCATGTAATACCTCATTTGCCCGCTCATTTGTCCGCTGGCCCAGGTCGTCAAAAATGCTGTAGAGCGTTGGGATCACTACGAGCATCAAAAAGGTGGAGACCACCATACCGCCAACTACTGCCAGGGCAATTGGAGCGCGCATCTCGGCGCCCACGCCATTGGAAATGGCCATCGGCGTCATCCCAACAATGGCGACGAGGGCCGTGAGCAGCATCGCGCGGACCTTGGTTATACTACCTTCCACGATTGCCTCGTCCTTTGCCAAGCCGCGTGCGCGGAGCTGATTAACATAGTCCACGAGGACGATGCCGTTATTGACCACAACCCCGGCCAGGATAATTATGCCCAGGAGCGATGGCAGGGAAAGGGTGTTACCGGTAATTAAGAGAAGCGCAATCACGCCGATCAGTCCAAGCGGCACGGTGAGCATCACCGTGAAAGGATGTATCAGGGACTCAAACTGCGCTCCCATTACCATATAGACCAGGAGGATGGCAAGCGCGAACGCCGCTCCGAGGGAGACAAAGGTTTCTCTCATTCGCTTGATCTCACCGCCGTACTCCACAAAATAGCCCTGGGGAAAGTCCACCTTTGCCACCTTCGACCGGATGTCAGCAAGGATACTGCCCAGGTCCCGCCCGCCAAAATTGCCGGTGACAGAGACTTTGCGCTTCTGATTCTCACGAAAAAGGCGGACGGGACCTTCGCCTTTCGATATTCTTGCAATGTCCGAAAGCCGCTGCTGTGAGCCGGGGGCAGCCGCCACCAGGATGTCCGCTACGTTCATTAGGGTCATCCTGTCGGCCTCACGATATTTCACCCTGAGGTCAAACTCATCACCGCCGGTGCGGTAAAGTGTTGCCACCTCCCCCTCAAACGAAGCTCGAATTGTCGAGGCGATCTGGGCCGTTGAGAGCCCCATCTGTGAGGCCTTTTCGCGGTCGATCTTGAAATGAAGCTCCGGCTTGCCGTGCCGGAGAGTGGTGTCCACGTCGTAAAGACCTTCTATCTGTTTGCAGTCGGCAACGAGAGCGTTGGCAATCTCACCAAGCTTTTCTATGTCTTTGCCGAATATCTTCACCTCAATGGGAATCTGACCGGTACCGGCGCTTGTGATTATCCGCGCAAGGTCCGTAAACTCTATTTTGGCTCCCTTTATCGTGGGAAGATTCGCCCTGATACTCTCCTCTATCTGCATTGTTGTACGCTTCCGCTTGTCTTTATCCACGGCATGGGCAAATATCTGTGCTTCATTAACCCCCAGGTTGCTCATCCCGAAGGCGGCCTCCATTTTTGCCCCGGTCAACATCCCCGTGAACGAGCAGACAACGTCCAGCCCCTCCTCGGCGCTCATTATTTCCTCGATCTGCTCGACCACATGGCGCGTTTCGTCAAGTTCTGTGCCGACCGGCATCTCGAGCTTGATAATCACCAAACCGGTATCAATCGCAGGCATAAACTCCGTGCCCACGTGGGGGACAAGCGCTAAACTCGCTCCAAAGACCGCAAATGACGTTAGCGTCACTTTCCAGCGATGTCGAAGCGCCCAATGAAGGAGGTTTTCATAAATTTTGCGAACAATCTCTTCACTCTTTTTTCCAAGGCCATCCTTTTTCCCCATGGCTTTCAACCGAAATATCTTCGATGCTATCATTGGAACAAGAGTCAGAGCGACAAATAACGATGCGAACAAGGAGACCACCACGGTAAGAGCCAGGCCCCGCGATAGTTTTCCTGCGATTCCGGTTGCAAAAAACATCGGCAAAAACACGGCCACAGTGGTGAAGGTAGAGGCAGCTATGGCCCCTCCAACCTCGCTCGTGCCGTCAATCGCAGCCCGAAATCTGTCTTTGCCTTCCTCCATGTGACGGAAGATGTTTTCGATGACGATAATGGCGTTACTGACCAGCATTCCCACACCTAATGCGATGCCGCTCATTGTCATAGTGTTGAGAGTGAAGTCGAAAGCGTAGAGAATCACAAACGTGCCCAGGATTGACAGTGGAATAGCGAGCATTATGGTGACGGTGGGACGCCAGTTGCGAAGCGACAGCAAAATCAAGATTCCGGCTATGAGTCCGCCCCACAATGCATCCTGGCCGGTGGAGGC
>JAUVHU010000050.1 GCA_030593145.1 Desulfobacteraceae bacterium | reverse complement strand
GTATAGCTGGAGACATACTCTTTATTATAGAGCTTTTTGTCCATTATATACTTGATCATACCACCTAAAAAGGCAATATCCGTACCTGAACGAAGAGATGTATAAATATCCGCCTTTGAAGATGTTCTTGTAAACCGGGGGTCAACATTAATCATCTTGGCTCCCTTTGCCTGTGCTATCTGTACATACTTAAATGAGATGGGATGATTTGAAGCTGCATTGCTTCCCATAATCAGTATGCAGTCACTGTTTCCGATGTCGATCCAGTGATTGGTCATTGCGCCACGTCCGAACGACTCTGCCAGAGCCGCAACAGTTGCGCTATGTCAGATACGGGCCTGATGTTCAACATAAACAAGCCCTAAAGCACGCACCATTGCCTGATAAATCCAGCACTCTTCATTGTCCAGAGCTGAGCTTCCAATCGAAACAATGTCTGTCGTCCGATTTACCACCTGTCCTTTGGCATTTTTGCGCTCAAATGACGCATCCCTTGTTTTTTTAACTCTTTTTGCAATTTCCGTCAGTGCCCAGTCCCATGAAACCTTTTTCCATGTTTTGGAATAGGGGGCTCTATACATCGGTTCAACAAGACGGTTTTCATTCTCTGTCAGTTGTGACAAGGAAGCGCCTTTTGAACAAAGAGAGCCTCTGTTGATTACATGATCCGGATCACCTTCGATGTTGATGACACGACCGTCACCTTTCTTGCTTGTATGCACAATAGCCCCGCAACCTACCGCGCAATAACAGCAGATTGTGGTAGTCTCCTTGGCATACTTGGTCTTTAGCATCTGAGCATGGGATTTGATCGGCGTAAGATCAAATCCCAAACCGCTTACAGCAAGACCGGCAGCAGAAGCACCAGTAATCTGGATAAACTTCCTTCGAGTAACATTCATAAACTCTACCTCCTTATTTAGTCCTAATTGATATTAGCAAATATCACCCACCAATTGCCGACATCCGGCCCGCAACCATGACAGGCTGATCGCAGACAAGATGATGGTTATGTGGTTTGTGGCTCACAGCTCTCAGAAAAATATCGGCCAGCTCGCTGTCTAAACATCCTCTTCTAAGAGGGCCTTTAAGATCCTCCTCGCTATCTGACAGAAGACATGCTCTCAACTTTCCGCTTGCCGTTAATCTCAACCGATTACATTCATTGCAAAAATGCTTGCTTATAGCATGAATGAAACCTATTTCTCCTTGAGCGCCTTTAAATTTATAACGCTTAGCCGGGCCGTCATTAACCCCATTTTTAACAGGAATCAATTTTCCTAATGTATTGATACGTTTTTTTATTTCAGGCGCAAGCAATTGCTTGCCGATATTATTAGTATGAGGAGTCCCTATCGGCATGTACTCGATAAATCGAATATGAAATGGATAAGAAAAAGATAATCCGGCGATATCTGTTAATTCATCATCGTTGATTCCATTTAGAGCGACCACATTAATCTTTATAGGATCAAAACCCTGACTTTGAGCTAATTCTATACCTTCCCAGACCTGATCAAACATGTCGTGCCCTGTTATATCTTTATATTTTTGTCTGTTCAATGTATCCATGCTGACATTGATTCTTTTTATGCCGGCTGATTTAATTTTTTCAACATTATCCTTTAGCAATACACCGTTGGTTGTAAGGGAGACATCTGACAGTCCATCAATTTGTGTTAACTGTCCAAGAAAATCGTAAACGCCCTTCCGGATAAGCGGTTCTCCGCCGGTTATCCGAACTTTGGATATTCCGAGACGAACCCCAATCCTCACAATGCGCAGGATTTCTTCATATCTTAAAATTTCTTTGTGCGGAAGGCGTTGATATGGAGTATTAGGAACGCAGTATATGCATCGCAGGTTGCAACGATCGATAATAGATATACGTAAATAGTTCAGGCATCGATTGTACTTGTCGATTAGTTGTAAATCCGGTAATTTGATTATCTTTTTATCGATATCCGTCATTACAGTCACCTCATTATGAGAGACGAGCTCTTAAAAACAAAAAAACGCCTTTGGCGAAAAGTTGCCGAAGGCGTTTTTTAAAATCAGATCGTACCTTTAGCAACACGGCTGTCATGGCTCTTTAGCTGTAGACCCGTAGTTTTGCGTCACTGCCTTTCGGCAGGTTTGCCTTTTTCTCCGTACGTTTAATATCTTATTTTTAACGTAATGCTCTAATGTTTAGATAAATTGAATTAATTCTCCTGTCAAGAAAAAATTTAAGCAAAAGAAAAGTTCCGTGAATTGACTCCTTTTACATGTAAAACAGTTATTTTTTTTCAGAATCAACATTATCATCGTGCGGTTCATCATCTGCAATTTTAATTGAACAGTTCTTTTTTACGACATCGGCGTCATTAAAATCTTCATCAAACTCATCTTCAAGCAATTCATCAACATCGAGTTCAACCACTTCCTTTTTTATATCATCAGCAACAGTCTTTAATTCTTCCCGGGTTTTAGCTAACAAAGCAGCATCATCGATCAAAAGTTCAACAGGCTGATTGTTTTCAGCACCGTACACAGCCATAACAGATTCTGCTATTTTATCCGCATATATCTCCGACGGATAAAAATTTCTAGTCCTTAACGCTGAAATAAGATGCTGCTTATCTATTGCCATTGATGATTCAATGATTTTACTGTCATATATCTCATTACAGATGAGTAAAAACATTTCTTTGCTTTGCTCTGCAAACTCTCTGATTATAAGCTCGTTGTTTTCATCATTTTTCAAGATTAAATATTTTTGTTTCATAGCTCATCCTTTTATATTTTTGCAACAATTCAGTGCTGTTAAAATTTTGCTATTTTCGTTGAAAGAATCAAATATCGCTGAGTCGAACGAGTATTATTTGAATATCGAATGTCGAACAAAGAATTTCGAATTACGAGGGTTTCGTTCTTTATCCTTTTTGAAAATCACAAAAAAATAATCATGTCAACAAACTAATGACTGTTTTATTTACAATTTGTAAGCTGTACAAAATATCATTACCAGTTAAGAAAAAATATTGACCTGTATTATGCAAAATGATAGAAGTTATGTTTTTTAGGAGGGATGGCCGAGTGGCTTAAGGCGGCGGTCTTGAAAACCGTTGAGTGTCAAAGCTCCGTGGGTTCAAATCCTACTCCCTCCGCCATATTTTAACAGTAAAGGATCAGAGGATTAAGGGTTAAGGATTAAATGGGTGGGGTAAGGATTGGAGCATTAGAAGTGTTTGAAAGTCTGGCGAAAACCATATGAATTGGTTATAGCTTAACAGCCCGCCTGAAGGGCACTAACTTAAGTAATTTGGAGAGATGGCCGAGCTGGCTGAAGGCGCTCGCCTGCTAAGCGAGTGTGGGGTGAAAACTCCACCGAGGGTTCGAATCCCTCTCTCTCCGCCAAAGTTTACTGAAAAACTAAAAAAGGAGACAGCACTTGCTGTCTCCTTTTTTGTTAAGGATTATATTCTGGAATTAATCCGTTATTTCATTGTAGTAGCCTCAGCATGACTCTGCATCTTGATCTCAACCTTCTCGGTCAGGCCTTCATAGTATTTGCGCAGAATAACGAGAACTTCCTCGCGGCCAAAGTGATCTGGAATATCCGCACTCTCGGAAAGCGCCTTGCGAAGCTTAGTTCCGGAAAGAACCACACGATCTTCCTTGCCATGCGGGCAAGTCCTGAGCGATGCCATACCGTCGCACTTGAAGCAGTAGAATGTCCAGTCGATCTTTAAGGGCTCGCAAAGGAGTCTTTTGCCATCATCTTCCGGCATGGGAATTTCATCAAAGATATCCTGTGCATCAAACAGACCGTAAAAATCACCAACACCAGCATGATCGCGACCGATAATCATACGATTAACACCATAGTTCTGCCTGAATGTGGCGTGAAGCAGGCCTTCTCTTGGACCAGCATAACGCATGTCAAGTGGATATCCGCCCTGAAGGATATTCTCTTTGACAAAGTAACCGTCAATAAGACACTTGATGCATTCGATGCGTACATCCGCCGGGATATCGCCAGGCTTCAGTGAACCGATCAGAGAGTGAATGAACACGCCGTCACATACCTCGCAGGCAATCTTTGCCAAAAACTCATGTGAGCGATGCATCGGATTCCTTAGCTGAAGCGCTGCGACCGTACTCCAGCCTCTTTCATCAAAAATAGCGCGTGATTGCGCCGGAGTCATATAGGTTCCAGGAAATTTTTCCTGAAAATCACCTTCGCTAAGCACCTTGACAGGACCGGCCAGGCTGTAATCTTTCTGATTCATGACCATGATAACGCCGGGATGATCTTCAGGAGCAATTTTCCAGAAGTTATCGCCAACAGATTCTTCGCCTTTGCCCTTGTAAACTTTTTCGCATTCCCATTTTTTATCAGCTTCGGTCATCTCATATTTTTCGGTGACCTTCATGGTGGCCATGATCTCTCCACTAGCATTCTGAAGAGCAATTTCATCACCTTTATTGATGCTGTCTGCATCTTCTTTAGAAGCAGACAAAGTTACAGGCACAGGCCAAAATGTGCCGTCGCTAATCATAAACTTCTCGCAAACACCCTTCCAGTCAGCTTTGGTCATAAAACCGTTTAACGGGCTGAATCCGCCGATACCCATCATAATAAGATCGCCATTCTCACGACCCGAAATGGGGATGGTTTTCAAAGTTGCTGCCTTTTTCTTTTCCGCCTCCAGTTCACTTCCTTCCAGCAAACAACAGACTAACCCTTTTCCTCCATGTGGTGGTACTAATTTTGACATTGATTTACTCTCCTTTTTTTTATTATTAACTCACGATTAAAATCAAAATACTTTCAACATTTTTATCATTTCAAATATAATTTGGATATATTTATCTATTCCCGTATTCACCGTATGCCATTGCAACTGTCCTGTAAACAAAATGGGCAAGCTTTGAAAATGGCAAAAACATAAACAGATTAAATACAAGAATAAGATGAATAAAATATAAGGAATAAGAAAGACTTGCTATATCTGCCAGTCTTGTCATCTCTGTCAACATACCGCTGGCCCCAAGCCCAAAAACAAGCCATAATAGATACCAGTCCTTATAACTACTCACTTGATCTGTTTTGCTCATACGGCTCTTTATCATCAAAGCGCTGCCGATAACAAGAGCTATACCGCTGACGTTTGCAAGCCATTTAACCGGATTCATCTGCGAATATGGACCGTGAATCTGAAAAACATAAAGTACAACAAAAAATATGTTTGTCACAATAAAAAGCCCGATAAATGAATACAATACCATAATATGCGCTGTGGCACGGTCTTTATTTTCACCGCATTCTGTAAACTTGCTGTGTTTTAATATGGTCGGAAGAATACTGAAAAGTGCCCTCGCAAGGCCACCAATATCCAGTTTCTTCTTGTCTGTTTTGCCTTCAAGCACTGCGTTTTCATGCATATCATTTACAAATCTTTTGAGTCCTATTCCGAAAACCACCGCAATCCATGCGGCAAGCGGAACAAAAATCATGTCAACAAGCCATGAGGAAAAGAAATTTGAATGAACGATTTCATCTCCGCCCGGGGTAAAATCAAGCAGGCCTGTAATAAAGCCTAAAACCAGAAATACAACCACAGGAAGTCCCAACAGCACAGGCAGTTTTTTTGGATCATTTACAGCCTTTCCAATAAATTTCGGCACCGCATATTCCGAAATCGCATAGGAACGGACGGCCCCCAGCACATCACCTGGCTTTGCACCGCGCGGACACATGGTAGTACAATCTCCGCAATTATGGCACAGCCATATGTCCATGCTGCCAACCAGTCTATCCTTCAGACCCCATGATGCGGCAATCATCTCTTTTCTTGGAAATGGCTTATTTTCCGGAGCAATCGGGCAAACCACCGAACAGGTTGCGCATTGAAAACACTTCTTCAGTGTATCACCCCCAAGCCCGACCACCTCTTTAATAAACTCAACATCAGGCTCAACCAGATATTTATCCGCCATACTGATACCTCCTCTCAAATTAGTTTCGCTTTACAATAGGTCGGGTGGTCGAGTAGTCGAGTAGCAATCAAAAACTTGACCTTTTTTCTACTCGACCACTTGACCAATATTAGTTAGAATCCCTTGAACGGGTTTGGACCAAGCTCCTCAACCATTTCCACAAAAGTATTAACGATCTCCGGAATCTTGTCATATTCATCAATAGCCACCTGGAACTGCGCTACGCGCTCCTCTTCCAGGGCCAGGCTTGCCAGCGCGTCACCTATCTTTTTCATTCTAATATCAGCCAGCTCGCTGCCTTTCACAAAGTGGCACTGGTAGTCATCGCCATGCTTGCAGCCCAGCAGAAAAATACCGTCCATGCCCTGAGAAAGAGCGTCCTTTATCCAGATTACATTAACAGAACCAAGGCATCTGACCGGAATAAACCGAACGTTGGCAGAATAGCTGAGCCTGTTCAATCCGGCAATATCCAGAGCCGGATATGCATCATTTTCACAAACCAGCCCAAGGAATCTTAAGGGCGGTTCGTCAAAATCATCTTCAGAAGGAACGCCAATCGCCTTGACCATTGATCCGATACTATCGACATTATAATCGGCAAAACCGATTATACGCTCAGGGCACGCTCCCATACATGTTCCGCACCGTCTGCACCGTGTCGGATTAGGCTTTGGAGTCCCTTTTTCATCATCATCAAGAGCGCCAAACGGACATTCCTCTGTACACCGCTTGCATTGAGTACATCTCTGGAAGAAAAAGTCAGGAAAGGTCATATCACCGGACCTTGGATGTACTGCAACGCCCCTGTTTACAGATTCCACGCATTGAATCGCTTTCAGGGCAGCCCCGGTAGCATCTTCAATCGATTCTTCAATGGTCATGCTCCTTCGAACACCTCCGGCTGCATAAATGCCGGTTCTCTGAGTTTCATATGGAAAACAGATGAAATTTGAATCAGCATATTCATTGAAAATTGCGTTATCACGAAAACCAGGTCCCTGTCTATAAGCCAGATTAATCACAGGATCATCCGCAGTTACCGGAACCATGCCTGCCGCTAAAACAACCATATCTGCCTTAACCTGAATCTTTTCTCCAAGAAGGGTATTATCAGCTTCGACAATTAGCCCGTCACCATTTTTGGATACACTGATAACATTCCCTTTGGTTAAAAAGATTCCTTCATCCTGCTGAATACTCTTGTAAAAGTTCTCCTGCAGTCCTGGTGTCCGCATGTGCTGGTAAAAGATATAAGCCTTGCCGTCAGAATAATCTTCACGCACATACTTTGCCTGCTTGAGAGCTACAAGACTTGTAACCGAACCGGTATAGTCAAAGTCGCTATCGTCATCTCCCTTGTCCGGACTTTGAATAAATACAACGGATTTTGCTTCATTTCCATCAGAAGGCCTTGTTATTTTGCCATTTGCAGCCATCTCCTCAAATTGGTGGTTGGTCACAACATCCGGCAATTTCCCGAATCCAAGATGAGCAAATTTATTTCCTTCAAGCGTATCCGGTCTCCAGCCTGCAGCGAGAATTACGGCTCCAAACAGTTCACCGTTAGGATCAAGGGTTAAAATATCTTTTTTACCCTTGTTATATTCATTATAAACCTCAAGGAGCTTTTCCACATCAAGCTCTTTACCGTTTTCATCAACCTTCATTTCATCAGGCAAAGGATATGGCACGTCAAATTCTGTTGCTTCGCCCGGTTTTTTCAAGGTTACGGTAAATTCACCCGGCTGACCGGCTATACGAGCAACTATACAATTTGTCTTAATATGAATGTTAGAGTGGGCTTCAGCCTCTTTGATTTTAGCCTCGATTACTGGCGGTATCAAACTTTCATATGGATCTGCCAGGGGAAGCTGAAGGCGCATCTTAGCGGCATATCCTCCAAGAGACGCTTCCTTTTCAACTATTGTTACATCATAACCCGTCTTGGCAGCATCTATAGCCGCAGATACGCCTGTTATGCCGCCGCCGATAACAAGAATTCTTTTGCTGATTGTTTCGAGCTTGTACGCTTCAGGCAGATCGATTTTTTCAACCTTTGCCATTCCCATCTTCAGATAATCTTCGGCAAGCATTTGAACATGATCGATGAACTCTTCATCATCCTTTTGTTCTTCCGTAGGAGCCGGATATTCCGATCTGGGATGAGACCATATCACCTGTTCTCTCAAGTTGACCCTGTCAACAATGCAGCCATCAAACTTGAACACATCATAATTTATTCGTCGGGAACATCCCGCGATAATAAGGGTGTTGACTCCATCACCTGCAATATCCTTTTTTAACAGCTCAACCCCTTCTTTTCCACAAAGAAAAGGATGAGTTTTAACACTCATGCCCTCTTCCTTGGGCACATCGCATAACTTTTCTATATTAAGGGCGTCCCCGATTCCACAACCTGTGCATATATATACACCATACTTTTTATCCATGGATAACCTCCTACTTCCTCACCAGGGTTTGAATAGCCTTCAGGGCCATACCGGTTGCATTCTGGTTCGATGACACCACATCTGCCGGTTTGTTAGCACAGCCGGCGGCAAACATGCCACCTTTTTCAAAGTCGTTAATAATAAAACCATCTTCATTGTACTTAAGATCAGCGGGAAGCTTGACATCTTTAGTCGTTGGCTGCATACCGGTGGCAAGGACAACCATCTCGACTTCCTGCCTGATCTTTTCACCGGTCACAGCATTTTCAGCAACTACAGTGATATTCCCGGAACCAGAATCTTCGCTGACCTCTGCAACCTTGCCTTTAATCAAAAAGACATTTTTATCTTCTTTGATCTGCTTGTAAAACTTTTCATACCTCTGGCCCGAAGCCCTTACGTCAATATAAAATACATATATCTTGGCATCCGGGTATTGCGCCCTTATATATGTTGTCTGCTTCAAGGAAGCCATACAGCAAATGTATGAACAATAAGGAAGATGATTCTCATCTCTCGATCCCGCGCACTGGACAAAGGCAATGCTCTCCGGAGCCTTGTCGTCTGATGGCCTGAGGATCTTTCCCTTTGTTGGTCCGTTGGGAGCTGCCAATCTTTCCATCATCATGTTTGTAACGATGTTCTGATACTTGCCAAAACCCAGATTGTCTATCTTCGCAGCATCATACGGCTCCCATCCAGTAGCCCAGACAATGGCTCCTACATTCAGGTTTATGGTCTTTGCCTCTGTGTTCAGATCGATTGCATTGTATTTACACGCCTCAACACACTTGTTGCATTCAGACCCTTTGCATACAGAGGAATCGATAACATATCGCATGGGAAAAGACATCTCAAAAGGTCTGTAAATCGCTTTTGTCTTATCCATGTTAAAATTAAATTCGCTGTTTCTTTCAACAGGACACACATCCACGCATTCATTACATGCTGTACAATCTTCATTAACAAATCTTGGATTTAATTTAATGGTTACATCATAATTGCCTGATGTACCGTCAACCTTTTCCACCTCTCCAAGGGTTAATATTTTAATTCTTGGATTATCCTTTATTCTCCTGAAATTTATTTCAAGACCGCAGGTCGGAGGACAAAGCTTGGGAAAATACTGATTTAGCTGTGCCACCCTTCCGCCCAGATAAGGATTTTTTTCAACCAGGAATACCTCATACCCTACTTCAGCGGCTTCGAGAGCAGTGGTTAATCCACTTATTCCTCCTCCAACCACCAAAATGCTTCCGCCAGCAGGGGCTGCTTTATTTTCTGTCATGCTATCCCTCCGCATTATACAATAAAAAATTTGATGAATCCGAAAAAAGTTAAAAAAATGTTTTTTTACGAAACGTGTTAAGTATTAGGTGTTAGGTTAAAGTGATTATCTTGTTTAATCATACACTTATCACCTAACACTTAACACTTAACACCTAATCAACTCTATTAAAAACCTCCAGGCATCTTGCGACACCTGGAGGTAGCTTATTCGACTATTAAGCGGTCGAATTAACGATTAATCAGAAACAATCTTGACGTAATCCCTCTTGAATGTATCCCATTTTTCGGCTTTTGGATCATACTTTGAATTGACAAAGCAGAACCAGTTCTCATCATCCTGTCCGGGATAATCAGCCTGATAGTAGAATCCAGGATAACGCGTTTCTTTACGGAACTGGATGTGACGCAGATGGGATTCAACAGTCCAGATACGATGAAAAATTTCCCAGCATCTCATCAGCTCGTGAAGATCGCCTGCAGCCAGCTTCTCGCAGTCCTCACGCATTGTCTGGAGCAGGTCCATAACAATTTCAAGACTCTTAGAGCTTGTCTGATAGTAAGTAGCTGTGCCGGCGCCGTATTCATGAGTAGCCTTCATGAGACGGAAAGCCATTCCTTCAGGCTTTGCGTAATTCGGGTTAATATCAACAGCCGTAGTATATTCACAATGGTCGAGGAATGTTCTGACAGGTTTGTAAACCATATCCACAAGCTCTTCCTTTGTCTGGCTGAGTGTAGGTGTGAAATCAGCGTTGTCACGCACAAATCTAACCATTGACTTCATTCCCATACGTCCTTCAGCATGTGAACCGGATGAGAACTTGTGACCTGAACCGCCAACACCGTCGCCGGCTGTAAACAGACCGTCAACCGTTAACATGCGGTTGTAAACCTTGCCATTAGCTGCTTTAACCTTGTATGAATCAGGTACCCAGTCTAAATCCGGACCAGAAGCCCAGAGACCACAGCAACCGGAATGAGAACCAAGCAGATACGGCTCGGTCGGCATAAGCTCGGAATTTTTCTTTTCAGGCTCACAGTCCTGCGCACACCAAAGATTGGCTTGCCCGCATGTCATATCGAGAAAGTCTTCCCATGCTTCTGATTCAAGATGTTTAAGCTCTTTCTTGTCCATTGTCTTAGCAAGAGCGGCAAGAGCCGTAACAGTGTCCATAATAATCGGACCGCGGCCTGCCTTCATCTCAAACAGCATCAAATGGTTTCGCAGACATGTAGGTGTAACCGCGGCTGTTCCATAAGGCGCATATTTTTCAAGCTCTGCCTTGGAAACATCACTCGTTGCGAATGATTCACCCAGACCATTTAATGCTTTGGCCTTAAACAGCAGGAACCATGCGCCAACAGGTCCATAACCATCCTTAAAACGCGCAGGGGTGAAGCGGTTTTCCATCATGGTAAGCTCAGCGCCTACTTTCATACACATGGTATACGTGGAGCCGGCATTCCATACAGGATACCATGCACGGCCCATACCTTCACCAACACTACGAGGCTGGTAGATATTTACCGCGCCGCCACAAGCTACCATCATGGTCTTGCACTTGATGATGTAAACCTTGTTTTCACGCACAGAAAAACCGACCGCGCCTGCGATCTGGTTTTCTTTATTAGCATCGAGAAGAATCTCAACAATAAAAACACGCTCAAGAATATTTTCGTCTCCAATAGCCAGCTTGGCGGCTTCGGCAACGATTCTCTTGTAGGATTCACCGTTAATCATTATCTGCCATTTACCGGTGCGGACTGGAGTAGCGCCTGATTTTATCGAACCCATCTTCAGGCCTTTTTTCCCGTCCATGTTCTTTCCGTCATCTGTCTTTTTCCACATGGGCAGACCCCATTCCTCAAACAGATGGACAGAATCATCAACGTGATTTCCAAGATCAAAAATAAGGTCTTCACGGACTATTCCCATCAGGTCGTTGCGGACCATGCGAACGTAGTCTTCAATAGGATTTTCGCCAATATATGTGTTGATTGCCGACAGTCCCTGTGCCACAGCACCACTGCGCTCAAGGGCAGCCTTGTCAACCATCAGAATTGTCTGGCCTTCAGACATCCATTTTTTTGCTTCAAAAGCAGCGCCGCAACAGGCCATTCCGCCGCCCACAAGCAGCATGTCGACCTCTAGCTCCTCAACTTCCGGATCTCTTACGGCTTTGAGTTCACCCAAAGGTTTATTTGGTAATGCCATATTACATCCTCCTTAAAATATAATTCATAAATTTGTCATTTACTGGTTCTTTGGAAACTACATCATGCTTTAAGTTGCCGGTGTTTTAAGAGTGAGCCCATCGGCCTCTTCCGTTGAAAGCAATTCACTGTCAAGATCCTTTCCTTTCAGATCCGGATAAGCATTAGCAGCGCCTTCAGGAGTGGTTCGAATTGGAAATTTAAACCGTTTAATAAGTCCGTTTCTGAACTTGCATGTCCACATGACATCCTCTGTTCCCATCATCGGCATTATGCTGCTTCCCATCGGCACAAAGTCAGAATAACCCCTTACCTCAATAGCCTGAGTCGGGCAAATTTTTACGCATGAAAAACATTCCCAGCACTGATTCGGCTCCTGATTGTAAGCTTTCATCGCATTGGGGTCCAGAACCATAAGGTCATTTGGACAAATGTACATGCAGGCTGTTTTGTCCCCGCCTTTGCAGCCGTCACATTTTTCTTGAATTACAAAACTTGGCATTAATTATACCTCCTAATTTTGCTTTGTAAGAATTATTATTACGAAGTTTCAGTCAATTTTTTTCTAAATGTTTTTTGCACCTCCCTTCCTGCTCGTGGCTCAAAATATTTATCAAAAATATTTATCTTGGCCTATCGATTAAATTATTAATATTCAACAAAAAAATTATTAATATTCAACAAAAAATAGTATTAAATAATCAAGCAAACACAAAAAACAAAGCATTGTGAAATAATGGATATATCTTTTAAATTCAGATAGATATGGATATCAAAATAGATCGCAAATAGATACCATCCAACGTTTTGCTTGTCAAGAACTTTTAGGTAAACAAATCTTAAATTATGCAAACAATCACATGACGCAACCATCAAAAACAATATCTGGATAACTCAAAAATTTAAACACTATATATTGTATTAAAAACATGAAGTTGAAATGTCTTTACAAACTATTTTTATGTTGACATGAAAAGCGAAAATGATACCTAAACCTTTAAACCTAAATTGAGCAATTTTCTACTCGATCTGCACCGAATTTTTTGCGCATCAAGATCTCGGCACATATCTTAGCAATAAATCGTTAAACTTGGGTTATAGCATTTTACCATACCCACTAAAGGAATAACTACCTGATGAATGCCAATATAATGCCCCTCTCTTTAGAGGACACTTTTAGATTTTCATGCTCAAACAATATCCCCTGTTTTAATGAATGTTGCGGAGATCTTCAGCAGTTTTTAACCCCTTATGATATTTTGCGTCTTAAAAACTGCCTTGGCATATCATCCGCTCTTTTTCTAAAGCAATATACGGCAAGACACACAGGCCCGGAATCAGGTCTTCCGATTATTACTTTAAAGACAAATGGTTCTGAATTAAAATGCCCATTTGTTACTCCATCAGGCTGCAGTGTTTACAATCATCGTCCATCATCATGCCGTATGTATCCTCTTGCGCGAGTTGTATCTCGATCAAGAGAAACAGGAGAAATAACCGAACAATACATGCTGATAAAAGAACCTTACTGCCTCGGACACAACCAGAAAAAAACATGGACTATACGTCAATGGGAAGAGAATCAGGGAGTTGGCATCTATAATAAAATGAACGACCTGCTTATGGAAATCATCAGCTTGAAGAACCGCCTTATGCCGGGCCGGATAGATGTTAAATCAGAGTACTTTTTTTATATGGCATGTTATAACCTTGATATATTCAGATCACACATATTTGAAAAAGGTATATTAGACAGCCTCAACCTGAATTCCGAAACTCTGAATGCGGTAAAGGATGACGATGAAGCACTCTTAAAACTCGGATTTCAGTGGATTAAACAGATGTTTTCCTGAAAGTGAATCCAATATGAAACTAAAAAACAAAACAGCTCTGGTACTCGGATCTATAAAAGGTATAGGAAAAGGCATCGCCCTTGCCCTTGCAAATGAAGGTGTAAAGGTTGCCTTAAACTATTATGACTGGGAAGATAGTCTTGATGAAATGAACCGGGATTTTGCTCAGACCGGTCAGGATTATCTTATTATCAAGACCAACCTGCTTGAAACCGAAAAAATACCCGGGCTTATAAAAAAAGTAGCGGATCACTTCGGCGGCATCGACATCCTGATAAATAATATTGAGCGCGGGGGCTGGCCTGTGGTTCATGGATCGTATGTGCAAGAGCAGTGGGATATGGAGATGGCTACTACGCTTCGCTCAAAATGGTGGGTTTTTGATTCAGCTCTTCCACATCTAAAAAAATCAGGCAACGGCATTGTAATAAACCTGTCTTCCATTGCGGGAACCGTAGGAAGATCCGGCCCTGCCGGCTATATCTTCAATGACGGATATGCCGCCGCAAACCGCGGAATATCATTATTAACGGAAACATGGGCCAGAATCGGCGCCCCACAGGTGCGTGTTAATGAAATCATGCTGGGTATTGTCGAAACCAGACATGGAGAAAAAACCAGGGGCTGGGAATTGCTTACAAAAGAGCAGAAACAGTCTCTCATAGATCACACCCTGCTCGGTCGAACAGGCACAATCGAGGATGTAGCAAAAGCGGTAATTTTTATAATAAAAGATGCGCCTTTTATGACAGGAAGCGTATTAAAGCTTGACGGAGGCTATATACTCGGCGGTGAGAAAGTTGTGCCCATGCCAAAGGGAGTGGTATAAGCGCTCATCTTAACCTGATATGTTTGGTTTTAATCCCCCAAAGATAATATTTAACCCACACAAAACCGAACTTCATAAGTTCAACGTCATCTGTTTTTATCTTTTTAAGAATTGCGGATTTGACCTTATATCTTTTTAAAAAACTGCTGTTAAACAAAAAATCACGGAACATATCAATGTTGTATGTGGCCATAAAAGCCATTTTCCCTCTGGAGCTGTCCGGTCCCGCGCCTCTCCAGGGATCGGTCTGGAACATACTTTTCAACTCCGCCCACAGCGAAGTCATCTTGTTATATTCAACAGCATCCTGATCTATCGACCATGATGTCGTTGTCCACTCTTTGCTTTCATGCTGCCCCATGCAGAAATCCGGCGGCCTGAAAAAACAAACCGGTTTTGTCTTTTTGTTTATACTATCGAATATAAGCCCCTGTTCAACAGGAAATGTGCGGCAGGTATCAGGACGGTCAAGATAAACCAGGCAGCCTGATTCAGCCAAAAAGGGACATGTCATCTCTGCGTTATCCGACATGCGGAGAAGCACTTCCGGGAAAAAACTGGAGGATCTCAAAACAATATCCACATATTTGTCAAGAAACTGATCCGAGGTAATACCAAGCGACTTTTTCAGCCTGAGAACATCGTATGGGTATAAGAAAAGATTAAGATTCCGGCAGCATTGATTAAAGCAGGAAAGACCCGAGTGGCAATGGAACGAAAAAGTATCGTTCTTTTTCAGCCTTATGCCCGGCAATTTATCTAAATTGTCAATATCAACATATTTCATAATGTTAATTAAGGAATTGGGGAATTTAGAAATTTAGGAATTGAAGGTATTCTACTGATTTCAATCCCTTAATCCTTCAATTCCTCAATCCCTTAATCCTTAATCAACATCTCTGCCACGGTCATTTTTAACTTTTGCGTAATATTAGCCGCCTTTTTCAGTTCATTTTCCAGTTCAGCCATTCGAATATAAAAAGGTGTTCTGTCAAATTTGAAGTAGCTTTTTTCTCTGTTTTGTTCTGTAAATGCATCACATCCTGGACTATGAATTACATTCTGACCAGGCCTTTGAAGTTCGTGGGGAATGCCGTGCAATCTGCATATCATTGGGCGATAGTCATATAATATGCATAAACCATCAAAATTCAACGGACACATGAGTCGTACCGTCATACCTTTTTTGTCAGCCTCATCAGTTTTCCTGCACACCTCAAGCGCCCTGTTTTTTGCTTCAATTTGCCGAATAGGCGCAAGTGTATTGTAACCCTTTAGGATATAAAGATATTCTAAAAGTGTATGATGATAAAAACGGGTAAAACAACAATTGTCCTTGCATCCCTCGCAATGAAATCCATAATAATCCGCGGCTTCCCGGTATTTTTGATCCATTGCCGCATAAATCACTTTTAACCTGTCTAAAAAATGTGAATGTTTATCATACTTGTCTTTTACTTTTTCAAAAGAAAGGGACATTGAATCACCAATCAAACAAAATAAATTCGTATACAAGGCGTAGTAGTTTTTTCAGGGCCGAAGGCATACACATAGTATGTCGAGGATCTGAAAAAAATACTGCAACGCAGTAGATGGGACTTTTTACGATGCCATCAAACAAGCGGTGAGGGGAAAAAGATTTCCTCAAAAAGATTCAAAGCATATCTGTCTGTCATGCTTGCGATAAAATCGCAAACTATTCTCTCGTTAGACTTACTGCTATCATAACATGCCGTCATTTCCAACTCCACAAGCCCTTTATGAAGCATTTCTTCATTGTTTAAAAAATATGTGTAAAGCTCCGACAAAATCTTTTTTGCCTTTACGAATTCTTTGTGTACCTGATCTGAACGATATACATTTTCATAAAGAAATTTTCTCAAAGTTATCATTGCGGTATGTAATTCATCACTTAAACTCAAGCACAATTCACCATCATGAACTTTGCTTGAAAAAATAAGGTCCCTCATCATAGTCCTTGCCCGCTCCGAATGTGTCCGGCCGATAATTTTTACACATGATTCAGGCACCTGATCCGGCCTTATAACTTTGCTTCGTATCGCATCATCAAGATCATGGTTCAGATATGCCATTATATCGGCAACTCGCAGTATCCTTCCTTCAAGAGTGCAGGCTAAGTCTTCGGGATTAACCGAAATAATATCTCCGAATCCTTTTGAATGCTTCAAAATCCCGTCACGAACCTCATACGTCAGATTGAGCCCTTTGCCGTGATTTTCCAACACATCAACAACTCGCAGGCTCTGCTCATTATGAGCAAAATCCTGTAAATATATTTCTTTAAGAGCTGCCTCGCCACCATGCCCGAATGGTGTATGCCCAAGATCGTGGCCAAGAGCAATAGCTTCGGCCAGATCTTCATTTAAACGCATAGCCCTTGCCATTGTTCTTGCAATTTCCGCTACTTCCAGTGTATGTGTAAGGCGTGTTCTGTAATGATCTCCCATAGGGGACAAAAAAACCTGTGTTTTATGCTTTAATCGTCTAAAGGCATTGGAATAGATAATCCTGTCCCTGTCCTGCTGAAATACTGTGCGGATTGGACATGGCTCGTCAGTCCTTAACCGACCCCTTGATTCGGAACTCAGGCACCCATATGAAGAGATAAAGCTTTTTTCACGTTTTTCGAAATCTTTACGAATAGACATGATGTGTTTATATTAATTTTATATGCCAAAATCAAGCCAAAGGTTTCTCGGCTCACTTGAAATAACAAATTCAGGAAAACTTTTTACGAATTCATTATTTTCAAAAACCTAAAATATAAGAATCATCTCCAAATTAGCTGTAGTCAATTAAGGCAAAATAAGTGGGTTATTTCCAATTAAAACAGGTGTGATTCCAGAGGGTACACCTGCCGCGACGGGCGCGAGCACGGCGGGAGGAGTTAAGAAATTAAATGGGTAAAGGTTATCTGGTGCTTGGTGAGCTTGTCGATTTTATAACAGGTAAAACCATAAAAGATACACATGACGAACAATACAGGCAAAAATTGGCTCGTTTGCTTGTCAATGATAAGGGTTATCAGAAAAAAGATATCAAAACCGGTTGTGAACTCCATGTGAAAGCTGGAGATAAAAGCGCAATTTCAATTATTGATTTTATGGTTACATTATCAGGAAAAATCTGCATGATAATTAAATATGCCCCTGGCTCCCTGGTAACCAGGCGCCGTAGTGTGCTGGCAGCATCCAGGCTCGCGGCAGATTATCAGGTGCCGTTTGTTGTTGCAACAAACGGCGAAGACGCAGAGGTTATCGATGGATCAACCGGTAATGTTATTTCAAATGGCCTTGATTCAATACCTTCAAAACCTGAAATTATCAAAAATGCAGCTAATAAAAATTTTAAGCCGATTTCTGCAAAACAGATCACAATGGAATCCAGAATTATTTATGCGCTCGAAGTTGATGGAAGCTGTCAAATATGATGGCGTCGTAAAAAATTCCATCTACTGCGTTGCAGTGATTTTTCAGACTCTCAACATACTATACGTATGCCTTCGATCCTGAAAAATCACTACGCCTTGTATATGAAACTTTTTACTTAGCCATCAGTTAAATTCATGACTTTTTACGACATCATCAAATTTGATACAGGACAATCTCTATATGAACTATAATATGAACTATAATTATTTTATGGAAAAGGCGCTGGATCTGGCCCGAGAAGCGCTTTCCGCCGGTGAATTCCCCGTAGGATGCGTAATGGTATATCAGGATAAAATCCTTGTGACCGGATCAAGAACAGGCACTACAGGAAAGTCCATCAATGAAATTGATCATGCGGAAATTATTGCGTTAAGGAAGCTTGCGGGTCTTAAAAAAAATATTACACCAAAAGAAATAACCCTGTTCTGCACCATGGAACCATGCCTTATGTGCTACAGCGCCCTTGTTTTATGCGGAATTGGTAAAATAGTTTACGCATATGAAGATGTAATGAGCGGATGCACAAGGTGTGATTTGACGAAATCCGCTCCTTTGTTTAGAAATAACCTGATTCCGGTTATACCAAATATTTTACGCGACAGCAGCCTGGAACTTTTTAAAAATTATTTTTCAAAATCTGATAATACATACTGGAAGGGAAGCCTGTTAGCCAGCTATACTCTCATACAATGATGGCGTCGTAAAAAGTCTTTTGTGAACGGCTTTGAGCATTTTGGGAAAAAAGCAATTGAGATGTTTATCGTCAAGAAATGCAAGCTGTTTGAGGCCGTTAAGCCGAGTTCTTGCATTTTAGATGAACATCTCAATTGCGCCCAAAATGGTCATGAAGTGAACAAAATCGACTTTTTACGAATTTATCAAGCTTTAGTCGACAGTTGACTAATTATAAGCGAACTATCTTATGAAATTATTGG